>DATDGP010000282.1:0-13240 GCA_036522035.1 Terriglobales bacterium | reverse complement strand
TTCCCTCCGCCCTTGGAAATCCGGCCCAAAAGCCAAAGCGCCGGATTTCCACATTTCGCACAGCGCCTACGGCTACGGGTAACATTTCCAAATTGCAGGACGATAGGGCGAAAGTAACATTCTTAAATTGCGTGACAGGAGGTATCCGACTGTTTCGTAACATCACGTTTCGTGCTTTTCCAACCGCTGACCGTGAGTACCCTCGGTGGCCAGTCAGCAACACACTCTTCGACCCACGGCTGCGGGCCGCGGCATTTTGCAAACCTGCCCTCTTCTCGGTCTATAATGACGCGTTGGCAAACTCGTGCCGCCTCCGGCTACATGCCGGAGCGCGCGCCAGGCCGACGGGTTGGGGGGCCCATGTTCTCAATCGGGAGGGTTTCATGCAGACCATTCGTGCGTGCGTCCGGGCCGGCGTCACTGGGGCCGTATTGTGTCTTTTGGCGGGCGGGAACATGCGGGCCGGTCAGGGAGAGCCGTCAGGCGCGAAAGCACCGGATGGCGAGTCCCACGGCGTCCAGCTCAAATTCATGGACATGACCTGCAAGCCCTGCGAGGACTTCTATCACTACGCGAACGGCGAATGGCTGAAGACCAACCCTATTCCGGCGGCCTACCCGAGCTGGAACAGTTTCAGTGAGCTGCAGCAGAGGAACCAGGAGCACGAGCGAAAGATTCTGGAAGAGGCGGCGGCGAATTCGGGCGCGGCGCCCGGCTCAAACGAGCAGAAGATCGGCGACTTCTACGCCAGTTGTATGGATGAGTCGCAAGTGAACGCGGAGGGCACTAAACCGCTGGAACCCGAGTTCGCGCGCATTGAGGCCATCCACAGCCTCTCCGACCTTCAGGCCGAGATCGCCCACCTTCAGAGCCTGGGTGTCAACGCGGTCTTCCGCTTCAGTTCAACTCAGGACGACAAGAATAGCAGCCAGGTGATCGGCGGAGCGGACCAGGGGGGATTGGGCTTGCCGGACCGCGATTACTACACCAAGACCGACGACAAATCGCAGCAGACCCGCGAGCAATACACGGAGCACGTCAGTAAGATGTTCGCGCTGCTCGGAGACGATTCGAGCAAGGCCGAGGCCGAGGCCAAGACCGTGATGGAGATCGAAACCGCGCTGGCCAACGTGTCCCTTACCCGCGTCGAGCGGCGCGATCCCGACAAGACCTACCACAAAATGGACCTGGCCCAGTTGAAAGCACTGACGCCGGACTTCTCCTGGGAGGATTTCTTCCAGGACTTCGGCCACACCAACATTGAGTCTGTGAACGTGGCCGAGCCGAAGTTTTTCGAAGCGGTGAATGGCGCCCTCAAAAGCGTGTCGCTCGACGATTGGAAAACCTATCTGCGCTGGCACCTGGTGGATGCGACGGCGCCCGCGCTCTCCCAGTCTTTCGTCGACGAAGATTTCAACTTCCGCGGCCGCATCCTGCAGGGGACCAAGGAACTGTTGCCTCGGTGGAAGCGGTGCGTGGGCGCCACCGACCGCGCGCTGGGCGAGGCTCTGGGCCAGATCTACGTGAAAGAGTACTTTCCGCCCGAAGCCAAGGCTCGCGCCCAGGAGATGGTGAACAATCTCATCGCGGCGCTGCGCGACGATCTCGAGACGCTGCCCTGGATGGGGGAGGCCACGCGCCAGCAGGCGCTGGCCAAGCTCGCAGCCTTTACGCCCAAGATCGGCTACCCCGACAAGTGGCGGGACTATTCGGCCTACAAGGTCGATCGCGGCCCGTACGTGCTGAATCTGGCGCGCGGGCGTCAATTTGAATTCAATCGCGACCTGAACAAGATCGGCAAGCCTGTGGACCGCACGGAGTGGGGCATGACGCCGCCCACCGTGAACGCCTACTATAACCCCAAGAGGAATGAAATCGTCTTTCCGGCCGGCATCCTGCAGCCGCCCTTCTTCGACCCCAAGGCCGATGACGCCTCCAACTACGGCGGCATGGGTGCGGTAATCGGTCACGAAATGACCCACGGCTTCGACGACGAGGGCCGGAAGTTTGACGGCCAGGGTAACCTGCGCGACTGGTGGACCGCTGAAGACGCCAAGAACTTCGATGAGCGCGCAGCGTGCGTGGAGAAGCAGTTCGATAACTATGTCGTGCAGGACAACCTGCACGAAAACGGCAAACTGGTGCTGGGAGAGAGCATCGCCGACCTCGGCGGGCTCACCATCGCCTATAATGCCCTCGAAAAAGACTTGCAGGGCAAACCGCGGCCGCTGATCGACGCACTGACGCCGGAGCAGCGATTCTTCCTGGCGTTCGGGCAGGTTTGGGCCGCCAACGACCGGCCCGAATTCGAGCGACTCATGGTGAATGTGAACCCCCACCCGCTCGACCGCTTCCGCGCCATCGCCGCGCCGTCGAACATGCCAGCCTTCGCCAAGGCCTTTGACTGCAAGGAGGGCGATGCCATGGTGCGTCCCGCGGCCATCCGCTGCCAGATCTGGTAAGTGACCAAATCCAGCCTGTATGAGAGGCCGATGGCTATCACCAAATCCAGCGCGAACCCGCCGATTCTTGGCAACCCTCGAACAGGGAATCCCGGCCGTATCATGCTTACCATGTACCGCGGGTGCCCATTGCCCATGCACGTTGATGTCCCGGTGGGCCGCCGTACCCGACGATGACCGCTCTCAGCCTGCCCTAGTCCAAGTGGAATACTTCCTTAATCGGCGCCATGCGCTCATCGGCGTGGCCAGCCTCAGCTTCCTCGAAGAATTCGGCCATTTCCTGCTGCCAGCGCGCGTTCACGGGATGCGCCTGCATTCCGCGCACCGCCTCGTCGAAGTTGTCGGTCTCAAGATAGCCCACGAGCAGGCCGTCGGGACGCAAGAAGAGCGAGTAATTGCGCCAGCCCGTCTGGCGCAGCGCCTTCAGCATCTCGGGCCACACGGCCTGGTGGCGGGCCTCGTATTCCTCAAGGCGTTCCGGCCTGACCTTCAGCAGAAAGCAGACGCGCTGCATAGGATCCCTCCCTACCCAGGACGGCTATTCGCTGACCATCGTTTGATCGAGCAGAAACAAGTTCCGATGTGCAACACGACAGGGATTCCGTTCTGAAAGCACGGCGAACACTTGTAGGCTAGAAGATGCTGAGATGGTCCGGAAAGGCGGGCCAGGCGGTTGCTGCCAGGGATACGATCGGACGGGTCCCGCCCATCGGTCGAGTCCAGGCCGGGAGAATTGCCTGACGTACAAACAACCGAACGGCACCATTCCCACCGTTTTCCCTGCGATTTGCAACGCGTCCTACCTGGAGAGATTCACCACTGCAACCTCGAGGCCACTCAGATTGAGCCGGTTATCACTCAAGCTGGCTGTTCCCGGCGGCTGAAAGTTGGTCGATTGATCCACGTACGCAACCTCGGAGCCCAGAGAATCAGGAATGGCGACCTCGAAGGCTCGGTCCCTTCTGTTGACCAGGAGCAGTTTCCGCTGGCCTTGCCGCGTCACAAAGGCCTGGGCATAAACATAGGGATTTTCCGCATGCGTTTCCACGAGCTTATCGCCGGGTGCGAAGTTGTCGTGCAGCAGTTTCAGCACCCAAAACCGCGCGTTCGGCTGGCCAGTGTTCCAATCCACCATGGAAACACTGGGAAACTGCGTGGGGTAGCCCACCAGTTGCGACTCGCCTGCAACCTCGACACCGCGCTTGGCGAGCTCCGCGTAGAGATAGGCGTACAGGCCACCGCAGAGAGTCCAATACGAGTTTGGAATCGGCTTCGTCACGTGACCCGGCTGGCCTTGATCAAGGTCGTCGGCAGAGATCGAGCCGAGTTCGTCCGTGTCCGTCCCCGTTTCGGGGGAAAGCCGGGCGCGAATGCCCTGGATGTACTCCACCACTGCCAGGAAACGGTCGGCTTGCTCCCAATAGGTGTATTGCATGATGTCCTGGGTCTGATCGGGTGTGGGCACGGCATAGAAGTGGTAGGAGATCATATCAATTGGAATGCCGGGCTCATGGTTCTTGTGATTCAGGAAGTATTCGAAATAGCCCTGCGGTTCGCTACCCAGCGCCAGACCGACGAACTTGATCCGCGGATCGACGGAGCGAACGGCTTTCACGATGGCATCGTAGACGCGGGTATAGGTTTGGGGCGTCATCTCGTGTTCGCTATCAACCTCATTGAGCACTTCCCACCAGTCGATTTTGTACTGGTGGCCGGAATCGTGCCGCTTCCCGTACTCATCCGTGAAGCCGCCCTTGGTGTACCAGCTCACCAGCCGCGCGTAGTAGTCCGCCACTTCCTTAAGGCTCGGATCGCGAAACTCCGTTCCCTTTTCATAGTCCCAGGTCACCTGATCGGGATCGGAGGGGTAAGGCACCGGTTTTTCCGTCTTGAACATCCACTGCGGAATGGTGCTGAAGTTGAGGATCACCGAATGGCCGGCCGTGGCATTGATGAAATCCTCCGTCATCGGATCAATCAGCGAGAAATCCCAGGAAGTCTTGCCATCCTGCGGAGGTTCGAGTTCCGCCACGCCCAGCTTGGGGTAAGGGAGCCAAGGCACGTAGCGAACATAATCGGCGCCCAAGCTATGCAGGGCCTGAAACACCGGATCGTGAATCGTCGAGCCCCGGCGCAATGGAGGATTGACGACCACTTGCAGCGTCGGGGTGGTTTTGGAGACGGTCACGACCTTATCCCAATTGACCGTGACGCTGACCTGCTGCGCCGGAGCGGCTTGCTCGGCCTTCTTCTGCTTAGTGCAGGAGCCCGCCGTGAGGAGGAGCACGATCAGCGGCGGAAGCACGTGCGCCTTCGAACCGCGTTTGTTCAATTTTGGCTTTGGCATGGCTTTGCCGCCTGATCAGGATGGTAGCCCTTCTCACCCCTAAGCTGCTGATTCACCGAGGCTTGACCGGCAATCCCGCCCGGCCCCCGGTGTTGGCTTTGGCATCTCGATTACCACCGTGCCCGATCTGCCTGGAATTTACTGATTTCAAGTGACTTTCTTGAAATTGTCGAAGAAAACCCCCGCTTGAGCCTTTTGGCTTTGGATGTAGCCCAATTTTTGTTGACTCTGAAGGACTTCTTAGCTTTGGCCTAGCCCACTGTTTTGGATCAACTTATTGATTATAAATAACTTCTTGGCTTTGGGTTAAGGAATCTTTTTTCCGTGTTCTCGCTCCTCCTTTGCTCCCACGTCATTGAAAATACAGTGGCTTATCTGCTTCGGCGCCTCGTCGAATTGCGGCCCAACTTCCTGGCTTCTGGTAACACATTGAGAATAAACATGATATCAGATTTGGCCAGCGACCTCCGGGATCTGAACCAAAGGGCATATATTAGTCAATATTCAATAATACCATAACAAATACAGAGCACTTGTCAAGCCCTCACACGTGCCTCCACCTCAGAAAATCAGCTTTAAGGCCAACTGAATCACCCGCGGCGGCTCAAGCACACCAGTGATTACGCCGAATGTCCCGGCAGCAAGGCTGTTACTGGGGGCGGCGAACTGGGTGTGATTCCAGGCGTTGTAAAATTCGGCGCGAAATTCGGTGCTCAATCGCTCGGTGATAGGAGTGCGCTTGAGCGCGGCGATATCCCAGTTGTTGATGCCGGGCTCTTCTATGCTATTGCGGGCCGTATCTCCCTGAAGGTGGATTGCATTGGGACAGTTCACTCCGGGCCCCGAGGTAATAGGGTTGAGGACGCCGACCGGGCATCCGGGATACACAAAGGAATTGATATTCATCCAATGTGTATAGGTTTGATTAGCGGGATAAGCGGGCCCGACTTTGTCAGCAAAGGAGGTCGAGAAAGCTCCCATAACCTGCCAGTCCGCGGGCAGCGTCACGGTTTCATATTGACCGCTCGAAAAAGTCGTGATGCCACTCACTTGCCAACCCCCAACCAGCTTGTTGACCGCTCCTGAGACGCCGGACAGGTAGTGCTGGCCCCGGCCGAACGGCAGATCGTACACGTAGCTCAATACGAAACGGTTCCGTACATCGTAATCCCCGTTGCCTTTGTCTATCGTTTTGAAGCAGCACTCTGACGCCGAAAAGTCATCCGTGTTGCCCAAGTCGAGTGTATGGCTCCACGTGTACGCTACATTGAGGAACATGCCGCTGCTGAACCGCTTGGTGAAACGTGCGGCAAGACCGTTGTAACTGGACCAGCCCCCATTGTAGTCGAGGAGGATCCAACTATAATTCGGGTAAGGAACGCGGTCAGCAATGGGGATGGTGCCCGACGCGTCGAAGGTTGGGGCGTCTTCATTCCGCCTCTGGGGAAGCTTCTGGCCCACATTGCCGATATATCCCACATCCAGAAACATATTGCGAGCGAACGAATGCTGGAGATCAAAGTTCCATTGCTGGACATACGGAGTGCGGCTGCGCTTGTCGAGGCTGAACGGAACTGTGGTTCCACTCCCAAAGGTGCCGACCGGAAAGAGGCTCGACATCGAGAGCGTCGGCTTGGTGGGATCGGAATTCAACGTCTGGGTTGTGTAAAAGGCGGGCAGGACCACCTCAAACTGGAGCTCATTCCAGTTGTCGGTGGCGTAAAAGACGCCGAACGCCCCGCGAACCACTGTATTCTTGGCAAACCCAGGGCTGTAGGCAAATCCTACTCGTGGAGCGAAGTTGTTCCAGTCGGGATCGACGATGCCGTTCCGCACTGCCCCGCTGCGTGAATACTCCACAAGCTGCGTCGAAGGATCAAACCAGCCGGTCTTTGAGCTGCGGTCCCAGGGAGTTTGACCGTACTCGTATCGCATCCCCAGATTGAGGGTGAGGTTGGGACGAACGCGCCAGTTATCCTGTAAGAATCCCGCGTAAAAGTTGCTGATGAGGTCCTGCGAGGAGTCGCCCACAGAAGCTGTGGCATTCAGCGGATCGCCTAACAAGAAATCGCCTAGGCTGTTACTGGTGAAGAGGCCGTTGAAACTGACACTCGGTACTCCCCCAAAATCGGTGATTTGGTTAAACAACTCGTGAATATAATTGACTCCCATTTTGAGGTTGTGGCTTCCGCGGACGATGCTCAGGTTGTCTACCACCTGGTAGTCCTGGTCGAGCGCCCCGATGGATTCCGCAGGAGAGCCCGGATCGCTAAAGTCGGAGACCCCGGCACCGGGCACGCCGAAATCAAATGAATTCCCCGAGGTGTTTGTGAACCCAAATACAGACTGCGCATAGTTTTGAGTTAAGGCGCCCTGGCCGACGAGGTAGGTCCTGCCCCGATTGTAACCCAGGCGCGCCTCGTTGACGATGCTGGGTGAGAAGGTATGCGTCTCCGTGAGCGTGAACAACGTGTCAGAAAGCGGCCAAGAGCTCCCGGACAAGGGCAGGGCCCCAGGAGCGACGGTGGGGCGATTATCATAGCTGAAGCTGCCCCAGAGCTGGTCGCGGGAGCTCAGCGCCTCGTCCACCCGGGCGTTGTACTGATCGTAGTTGACGTAACCTCTCGCCGAAATCGCGTAGTTGTAAACGGGAAAGGCGCCGGATGACGGAATCGGTGCATTGGCGACATTGGGAGCCGGCCAAAACTGATCCCACTTTTGCGTGACAGAGTTGAGCATGGCGGTGGGAATCACGTTCCCAGGAAAGGGCTGCCCAGTAGCAGGATTAATGACATTGACGCAATGGGGGGAACTCGGGAGAGATTGGCAGTAACTGGAACTGGTCGGGAAAAACCCGGTCCCGGAGCTATTGTCGGCGAGATTCCCGGCCAACTGGGCCGGGCTGGGGTCGAGGGCCGTCTCGTTCGTCACCGTGGGATTGCGCAGGCCCTCGTACGAAAAGAAGAAGAAGGTTTTATCGCGGCCATTGTAGTGCGGCAAAACCACCGGGCCGCCAATCGTGGCCCCAAAATCGTTGTATCGGACGATGCCCTTCGGCAAGCCAGCCAGATTCGAGAAGAAGTTGTTCGCATTGAAGATATTATTTTCGACGTAGTCATAGGCGTCGCCATGCAAACTGTTCGAACCTGATTTCAGGGTGGTATTGATCACGGCTGAGGATCTCCCATACTCCGCCGAGAAATTACTCGTTTGAACATTGATCTCCTGGATGGCGTCAAAGGAGGGCCGCAGGTTAGCGCTTCCAAAGCGGGCGTTGCGGGACTCAATGCCATCGACAATAAAGCTCTCGTCCGATTCCCGCCCTCCTGCCACACTGGTGGTAACGTTCCCCTGTCCGGCTCCGGTCCAAGAGGACGCCGGGGAGTTTCCTTGGCCAATGGGTGCGACTCCGGCAGACAAAGCCACCAGGTCAATGAAATTGCGGTTGACGATGGGCAGATTTTCCACCGCCGTCTCCTGAGTCACCTGGTTCATGGAGGAGGTCTGGGTTTCGAGCTGTACCACACCTCCCGCGCTCACCTCCACAGATTGGGTGACGGCCCCGACTCGCAGGGTGATGTCCACATGTGGCCGCTGCCCGACCAGGAGCTCGATATCTGTAAGCGTCGCAGTCTCGAATCCTGCCTTGCCCACTTGCACGCTGTAGTGGCCAGGCTTCAATGAGGCAAAGAGGAAATTACCGCCGTCATCCGAGGTGGCCTCGGACTTGATACCGGTGTCCATCGCCGTCAGAGTGGCTTTGGCGCCCGGCACCACGGCTCCACTGGAATCCTGCACTGTGCCCAGAATGTCGCCGGTGATCGATTGGCCGAAACCGGGGTGGGTCGTCACCAGCAAAGAAATCAGGGCCAACGGAAGGGTAACTGCTTTAGAGCGCATTCGCCACATAGAGATAACCTCCTTTGCGATTCTCCAAAAAGGCTTTCTTTGGCTTAATGCCCATCTGCCAGCAACCGACCCATAGAATCCGACGCAATCTTCAGCTTGATGCGAGTCCTTGTCTTGCTCGCGCCGTTTTGCCCCAAGGCGACGTGCGCCAGACTTGAAATCCCCTTGTCGGGAAAGAACCCGTCTTAGTGTGGTTAAGTCCGGGTAGCCTGGAAATGGCCCGCCGGGGATGGAAAGAGCGCAGTCGCGAGGAACGGATCATTTCGGCCCCATCTGGCGAGCAACGAGATCGATGTTTCTCGTACCTCTCCTTGCGGACCAACTCCCGACGCAATGTGGACGTTATATGCCCCGCAGTTTTGTTTGTCAAGAAAATAAAGTTTTCATTGAATGAAAATCCTTGACAATTGGGGATGCGCGGCGCTATCAATGGCGGTGCGCCTGCGGCCGCCCTTCCCAATGTCTGGAGGCGAACGACCCCGGACCGGACTTCTGGCGAAGAGGAATTCCGGAAGATGAAGACCAGATTCGAGGCGCCCGCCACGGGCGGCCAGGCACGCCCTCAAGGACTCGCCGAAGCCCAAACGAGCAATTCAAATCGGGGGAATCGCTACCACGTCGAGGTCCTGGGAAAGGCACTCGACATCTTGGACGTTCTCAGGAGCTCCCGAACGGACTTGCGCCTCACCGACGTCGCCGAGAAGACCGGCGTCGACGTCAGCACCACCTTTCGTTTGCTTCGCACCCTGGAAGCCCGAGGCTACGTGCGGCGCGACCCGGGCACCAGGCTGTTCAAGCACGGCTTGGGGTTTCGGGCCTATCGTATCGGGTATGCGCAGCTTTCCGGCGATCAGCCTTTTTCCCGTAAAGTGACCCAAGGTTTGATGGAGGCCGCGGAGAAGTCGCGCGTGGAGCTGCTGGTCGCTGACAACCGTGATAGCCCTGATGAGGCGATCAAGAGCGCGGCCTGGCTGATATCACAAAAGGTTGATTTTGTGATCGAATACGAGTTCCACTATCGAGTGGCGGCCGTGCTCGCCAACATGTTTTCCAATGCCGGGATTCCCACCTTGGCCATCGATATTCCCCAGCCCTGCGCCATCTATTTCGGCGCCAACAATTACGCCGTGGGTAGTGTCGGCGGGGACGCCTTGGCGAGGTTTGCAAGGGAGAAGTGGCGCGGACGCGTAAACCGCATCCTGCTTCTTGAGATTCCCGAGGCTGGACCTGTTCCTCACTCGCGTGTGATCGGGACCCTTGACGGACTACGCAGCGTGCTGCCCAAGTTAAGCGGAAAATGCGTGCTCCACCGGAACGGCAAGGGAACTGAAACCGGAGGCTATCTGGCAACCCAGCGCGTGCTCCGGTCCCTGTCGCGGCGGGAGCGCCTGCTCATCGCGGCTGCCAACGATAATTCTGCGCGCGGCGCCATTCGTGCAGTTTGTGAGGCCGGAAGGCAGCAGACCACGGCCATTATGGCACAAGGATGGGGGCCGGATGAGGCCTTGGATGCGGAGTTGCGGAAACCGGACAGCCCCCTGATTGGCGCGGTGGCCTATTTCCCCGAGCAGTATGGGGTCCGGATATTGCCGATTGTTCTGCAGTGCCTGAATAGGCAGCCGGTATCGCCGGCCGTCTATATCGAACACAAGCTCTTTACCAAGGATCAGATTTCGTCTTCTTCGTCCGGCCAACGCCTGGCCGGATCTGCCACCGTCGAGGTGGTGAACGCGTAACCTGGGATCGGCCAGGGTAGCCGGTGTTGCTATAAATTGCTGAAGGAGCCTGCGCTTTGCGCATCGCTGACATCAAAGTTCATCCGGTTCCGATGAAGGGCTCGTGGTTGAGCGAGGGGCTCATCGCGAACCCCATGTCGATGTATCCCGAATATCGGGAAAAGCGGCAGAGCTGGTATGGTCCGATGACGTCGGCCGTTGTGGAGATCTCCACCGATGCGGGGATCCGCGGTCTCGGCACGGTTGGAGGGGGCAAGGGCAAGCTGGCGGCGACGGTGATGGACGAGCAGTTCAGGACCTTACTCATCGGACGCGACCCGTTCGATATCGAGTTACTTTGGGAGCAGATGTTCCGCGCCTCGCAATTCTACGGGCGCAAGGGAGCGGTGATTGAGGTCATCAGCGGCGTTGATCTGGCACTGTGGGATATCGTCGGCAAAGCGGCGGGTCAGCCGGTTTACAACTTGATCGGAGGCAAGACGAAGGAAAAGATCCCAGTCTACGTCACTGGGAATCTCACCGAGCGACACCTGCAGGAAGGATTCCGCCACGTCAAACTGGCGGTTCCCCACGGTCCGGCGGATGGCAAGGCAGGCCTCAGGAAAAACATCGAATTGGTGGAGCGCACCCGTAGATTGATGGGGCCGGATGGCGATATTATGCTCGATTGTTACATGGCCCTTGACGTTCACTACGCCATTGCCCTCGCCAAGGCGGTGGCGGGCCTTGGGGTGCTGTGGATCGAAGAACCGGTGCCTCCTGACCAGATTGAGTCCTACCGGAAAATCAAAGATGCGGTTCCGGAGATTCTGATCACGGGAGGCGAGCACGAGTTCACCCGTTACGGTTTCCGTGACTTGATCGAAGCCAGGGCGGTGGATATTCTCCAGCCTGACATTTATCGCGCGGGAGGGCTTTCGGAGCTGAAGAAGATCGCCGCCATGGCAAGTGCGCACGGTTTGCCTGTGATCCCGCACGGCGTCGGGGCGCCAACTTATCACTTCGTGATGGCCACCCACAACTCACCCCGAGCAGAGTTTGTGGATATCTTCGCTCAGGGCGGCAATCCTATCCTGCAGGGCGAACCCGAGCCGAAGAATGGGTACGTGGAGCTGTCGGACCGCCCGGGCTTTGGCTACGAACTTGACCAAGAGATTCTGGCAGGCACCAAACCGGCCGCCTTGATCTGGTAAACGTCGCGAAGGTCTTACACGAACTGAACCCGAGGAGCAAACGCCAGATTGGCACCCCCGGGGGCTTCTGCGTGGGTGAAACCTCCACTGCCCCTGAAGGGCACTGATTGCAAATCGCTTCGACAAGATCCAAGGGTCTCGAAATGATGCCAAAATTTCTAATGGTCCTCCTTACTAGCTGATTCTAAGCAACTTGTTGGCTTTGGGCGGAGGGCTAATTGAGCACTTTAAGACCGGCCTGCGAAACACACATATGGGGGGTACCCCAGCGCATTGATCCCGGTTCTTCGTATGCGAACGCACTCAGCATGACATGCCCGTCCCTGCCGGCGAGCCCAGGCGCTAAACCACATCATTGGTAACTCATAAGTTTACAGGAAACCGGACCTTGTCAAGAGCGATCTTGCTGAAATCGCAGACGGCCACGCGCAGCGATTCCGGGACACGCTTGCGGTTGGCTTGCTTCAGGCGGGCGTACCGATCGAGCGCGTGTCAGTATTGCTCGGTCACAGCAGCATCAAGGTGACCGAGCGGTACTATTCGCCGTGGGTGCGAGCGAGACAAGAGTCAATTGGAGGCCGATGTCCGGCGGAGTTGGGCGCGGCCGGAACATGGGACAAGGCCGGTTGCGTATGGAACCAAGCGATTACGGCAGCACCTGAAAACTCACGTCGCCGGTCAGCGTCCGGTCGGCAAAGTCACCTGGATGGGGCCTGTGGTGGCGCCGTCCGGGACGGTGGCTGCGATATAGGTGGACGACTCTGCGGTGAACGCCGTGGCGACGCCGTTAAACGTGACGGCGGTAGCAAAGAGCAGATTATTGCCCAGAATTTTGACCGTTGTCCCTGTCTTAGCGGCCGTCGGTACCGATTTTACGAATGGCCCTAACCCGACCGACAAGCTGTAGACGATGCCGTTACCCGGAAAGGAATAGAAGGTGGTCTCGTAGAAGGTCCCGTTTGTAGCCTGAAGCAGACCCGAGGACGCGAAGAACCCACCGGCATTGTTGTGGAAGTTGTGCAGCAAGGCCACCACGCCCTCCGGTGTGACTTGGAAGACGGCACCACAGCTGCAACTATTGCCACCGACCTCTGTGGTCCCGTAGAAATTGCCGTCCGTGCCCTGGACCAGCCCCAGAGGGCTATTTCCATCACTGGGACTCAGCCGCGCGAGCGTGGTGAACGTGCCTTCGGCCGTTATCTTGAACACCGTTCCGCAGCCGTCGGGGCAGTTCGGGCTCCCGCTGGACCCTCCCACCGTTGTCGTCCCGTAGAAGTTTCCGTCCGTGGCTTGAATAAGCGCGCCCTCAGGACCCGCACCTTCGCCATCTTGGCCCATGAAATTGTGCAGAGTCGTCAGCGTGCCGTCCGGGGTGATCTTGAAAACGGTGCCACAGCCACCTAAGCCGCAGAGGGCAGTGCGGGTGCCTCCCGCTAAGGTCGTGCCGTAAAAGTTTGAGGTGCTCCCCAAAATTCGGACAGGTCTCTAAGGTGTAAAATCGCTGCCTCTGGGAGGAGGCAGATGAAACGGCAGCGAAGGCAGTACAGCGCAGATTGGAAAGCCAAGGTTGCCTTAGAGGCAATCAAGGGGCAG
>DATDGP010000281.1:0-8602 GCA_036522035.1 Terriglobales bacterium | reverse complement strand
ACGACGCGCTCCCGAGCTGCAGTGCGGTGGAGGCGATCGAAAAGCAGGAGCCATTTGTAAATCAGGCGCTCGCGCAGCACGCTCTTGCCTTGCTGGCGCGGCTTTTCCGCTACGGGAGTATCGCCTACCACGGCGGTTTCCTCAACTTGCGGGATGGCCAGGGCAGCAGGCTGCCGGTTGACCCGGACGTTTGGCGGCGAATCAGGAAGCGCGACGCTGCAGGGCGGCAGGCAACGTCCAGGCTTTCGCCGCGAACCAACGGCGGCACGCCTTAGCAAATCGTGCTCTTCCTGACCGATCGCTTGAGGAGGATTTTGGGGAATCGTGGTGCAAGCGCGTTTGGGACGACCCTTTCCGAATGGCCCGTCAACTTGGGAACAAGTTCTGTGTACCCCCACGGTTCTTTAATGGCGACTATTTCCCTGACTCAAGAAAAGCTGGCGCACTGTCACTCCACTCGCAGGGCCTCTGTCGGATTCACCGATGCTGCACGGTGCGCGGGGAGGAAGCTCGCCGCCATCGAGACCAGGCCCAGCAACACGGCCACGCAGCCCAGAGTGACCGGGTCCCAGGGCTGCACTCCGAACAGGAGATTCCGGATCACTATCGACGCTCCCACTGAGCAGACCAGCCCGATTGCCAGTCCGGCGAATGTGAGCCATCCCGATTGCAACATCACGAGCCTGTACACCGAGCGGCGTTGCGCTCCCAGCGCCATGCGGATACCGATTTCCCGCGTCCGCTGACTCACCGAGTAGGCAATCAAGCCGTAAAGCCCCACCCCGCCCAGCACGAGAGCCATTGCCGCGAATCCGCCTACCAGCCACGCCGAGAAGCGGTGCAGCAGCGCCGCCTGAGTTGTATCAATCTGCTCGTTCATCGTCGCTTCCTCAGAAACGGCCAAGCTCGGGTCGATCTGGTGCAGCGTGCTCACCAGGACCGGCAGCAGCACGCCGGGGGCTTGCCGCGTGCGCACTGCCAGGCTGAAGTCGTGGTCCTGCGTCTGGTTGAGCGGGAAATACTCCGTAGGGGCGATGCCGGCATCAAGCGGGCCCTCGCGAACGTCGTCTACCACCCCGACAATCTCCCACGTGTGTGGAAGCCCTTGCTCGTCATCGGCGATTCGCTGGCCGATGGGGTTCTGACCAGGGAAGTACCTTCGGGCCAGCGCTTGATTGATCACCGCCACTCCGGGCCTGGAGGTATCTTCAGTATCGGTGAAGAGGTGACCGCGTAACAGCCTCGCCTTGAGCGTGGCTAGATACGCAGCGCTCACGTGACGTTCGTCCACCTCATTATGCTCGCCGTGATCCGCTCTTCCGGGAAACTGGATCCTGTCGCTCGCGCAATCACATTGTGCCGGGAGCATGCTGGTCATACCGGCAGACTCCACGCCCGGCAGGCTTGAGACGCGGCGCACAACTTCGCGGTAAAGCGCCACGGTCTCCTCGTCGGTCTTGTAAACCGTGCGGGGCGCCATTACCTGCACAGTTGCGAGGTGGTTTGGATCAAAGCCCAGTTGTACGTGCAGCAGGCGATAGAGGCTCCGCCCCAGCAGTCCTGCGCCCGTCAACAGCACCACGGCCACCGCCAGTTCCACCACCACCAAGTTCGCTCCCAGCCTGCGCCAGAGCCGGCTGGCCGCGCCACGGTCTGCATCAGCTAAGGCTTCACGAACTTCAGAGAACGAGACCCGCAGGGTGGGCGTGACCGCCAGCAGCAACGCGGCCAGCAGCGCAATGGAGGCGGCCAGCGCCCCGGTGTGCATGTTCAGGCCCACGCCTTCGAGAAACGGCATGTGCGAGGCCATGTCCTTCGGAACCAGGCGCGCCAAAGGCTTCATAATTCCGCACGCAACGATCATCCCAGCCAGGCTGCCGAACACCGCAAGCACAAGTCCCTCGATTACAAACTGCCGTACCAGCCTGCCCCAGGTAGCGCCCAGCGCCCGGCGCACAGCAACCTCGCGCCTGCGGCTCTCCGAGCGCACAAGAATGAGACCGGCCGCGTTCAAAGTGGCAATCAACAACAGCAGGCCGGCCCCGCCCAATAGTGTCAGAAGGATCGGCCGCACGTCGCCGATCATGATCTCTGCGAGGGGAACCACGCTGGCGCTGAGGTCGCGCCCGGTGATGCCGTATTGGCGCTGAAGTTGCCGTTCGATGGCCGTCATTTCGGCCTGTGCCGACCGTGTCGTGACCCCATCACGGAGCCGCCCGATCCCCCAAAAGTTGTAAAAGGTCCGTGAGTGTTCGTGAGGGCTCAAGGCATTGATCGGAACCCAAAACTCTGCATTGCCGCTCGGCGCGAAGGAAAACGCACGGGGCAGGACGCCGATAATGGTGTAGGCGCTGTTATCGAGGTCCGCGGTCTGTCCCACCACATCGCGCCGTGCGCCGAAGCGGTCGATCCAAGCCCCATAGCTCAGTATTACGACATCAGGACTGCCCAGCCGATCCTCCCCGGGAGAGAAATCGCGCCCCAGCATGGGATGCACACCCAGGGTTTGGAAGAAGCTGCCGCTCACGCGTACGGCCTGTACCGGCTCCACACCGGAAGAAGTGCGCAGAAGAAAGCTGGTCCCGCCGCAAACATCGAGCGAACTGAAGGATTTGTTCAGCCGTTGCCAGTCAAGATAGTCCGGATAGGAGAGGGGCCAGCGCGGCGATTCAACGTTACTTTCGTTTACCCACATCAGGCGGCCGGGGTTAGCATACGGAAGTGGTTCCAGCAGAGCTGCGTCCACAAAACCGAAGATGGAGAGGCTGGCGCCCATGCCCAGCGCCAGAATCAGGATTATCGTCAAGGCAAAACCTGGGTTCTTTTTCCATTGCCGCAGAGCAAAATGCAGGTCCTGCAGTATCGTCTCGACTCGAAATGCCACCAGCTCCTGACTTTGATCGCTCAACCTGGCTGCGTTCCCGAATTGCCGCATCGCCGCGCAGCGCGCCTCTTCGGGCGTCATCCCGCCATCGATGAGTTCCTGCTCCACCTGGGCCCGATGAAATGCCATCTCCTCCTCCAGTTCGCTGTGGAACTGTCCGCGCCTGAAGAGAATCGCGAGTTTCTTCATGAACCGGGTGAGACCATTCATCTACGCCTCCTGTGGGCCGCTCAAAACCCGGCCAATCGCTGCAATCATCTGTTCAAACTGCGACAACTCGCTTTCTAATTGCTTGCGCCCTGCGGCGGTCAGCGTGTAGAAACGCGCGCGCCGTTTGGTCTCCGTCATCCTCCATTCGGCCTTCACCCAGCCTTGCAGCAGCAGCCGCTGCAACGCCGGGTAGAGCGAGCCTTCCTCCACCGTGAGCACACCGTCGGAAAGCTGCTTGATCGAGAGTGCAATCCCGTAGCCGTGCAAGGGCGCGCGCGTCAGCGTTTTCAGAATCAGCATATCGAGGGTTCCGGGCAAAAGATCGGGTTTCTTCGTCATGCTCTTACAATAGACTATCTATGGATAGACTGTCAATGGGGCGTACAGGGCGTACAGTGTTGTTGTACGGAAGGTGTCAGCAACGACTGGAAAGTTGTTTCACCATGTCGGAACGGGATGGGTGGTCTTCGATGTCGGTTTTAGCTCTCAGACGCTGAGACAGGCCTCACGCGAACACCAGCATCAACACATCGACCTGGACGTCGCGGAGCACCGCCCGTCATGCGTGAACCTAGTATCATTGGACTTTGATCTTGCCTTGGTCCAGGTCGCGAAGGGTCGCGTTCATGTCTAGCAAGTTTTCGAGCATCTCCCGGGCCTCAGCCGCGCGCTCCTCAAGATCCTGAGCGAAGTCCGGGTCCAAAGGGTAGGGAAAATCGGCGTAATCCCGTTCATCTGCGTCCAGAATGAACTGGCGGATCCTTTCGAGAGATTCCTCCCGCCGGCCTTCGAGAAGAGCGATGATTTCAGCCTTTGTGTTCTTTCCTTGCATGCTCACCTCAGTTGGATGCCACTTCAGCGTAGTCAACAGCCTCGCCTAAATGCTGCTTCAGTGCGCGTAACCAGATCTTCGGATTCGATCCGTGAACCACACGGCCCAGGAATCCCAGCCGTTCTGCCAAATTGGCACGGTTCTCGCGGATAGCCTCTTTAGTGGCACCGGCGTAAGCCGCCAGGAATCCTTCGACGGTCCGGGGCTTCGAAAACAGATACGTCGCGTGACCCAGTTGAGGCGTCTCAGCGGCGATCCCCCTTTCGAGCTCGAACAGATACTCGTCGCGGAAGAGATACAGCCGTCGCGCCCGCCGGCAGAGCTGACGGTAGAAGAAGTGGTCGAAATCGGGCTTCCATGAGATCTGCGCAACATCGAAGTCGCTAGGAATACCGAGGTTGCAGCAGAGGCTCCGTAGTTGCTCGCGCTCGATCAGTTCGTGCTCAATCCGGTCGCGGATTTGACTCAACGCCTCCGAAAATTCGCCGAAACGATGATAGGTCCTTCGCGCCGTCTCGATCTGTTCGGCGATGCCGGCAGGTAGCTTCACCAGGATGCGGCTCGGCAACGCCGTTTCCCATTGGACCAACTGCCACTCGCCGTGTCGGTGACGATACTTGCCTGTCCGGACGAACGTCGCCTGCAACTCGACCTTGGCGCCCAGCAGATGCTTCCACTGCTTCCAGGTATCATCCCATACGATCGGCATGGAGGATTGATCGAGCGTGATCTCCAGTTTGCGTCGAACGTCGCGGTAAGTGGCGTGATCGGCGCAAAAGTCGAATCGCCGCAAGGGTGCGTGGAACTGGCGCTCCCGCTGTTCGGGCAAGAACGACAGGATTCGCGTGGCGAAGAACGTCTGACCGTCGCGCGATCGGTCGCCGACTACGAAGATCGATCCGAAGCCGCCATACGGGAAGAGCACCGGAGCCGACGGATCCTTCAGCAGCGAGTCGTAGCAAGCGCGCAATTCAGGCTGCGCAAGGATGTTGAAGGCTCGCTCGATCGCGCCGTGATCGCGGGAGGCATCCGCCGTTCGGAGCTCAAGTTGTCGGAGCTTGAACGCCAATCGCAGCTCCGCAAGCGAGGCCTTGGTATCGGCCCGAAGCGTTTCATAGAAGTTCGGCTGGCGATCCCAGGCTAGACGGCGATCGGCAACGTAGAAGTAGTCCCGAAGGGTCTCGCAGGGGAGATGGGTCGAGGAAATGCCCAAGCGTCCGGATGATACTCTGCGCGCACGTAGAGTTCCTCGCGCTTATCGGGCTTGGGCTGTGCAGCGTAACGGATGGGGGCCTGGTAGATGTCACGAAGCTGGCGTGACGCTGGTTTCTTCCGGACGTAGACTTCAGTTCCGGTAGCGGGGGAGTCGATGGCCAAGGGAAAGCTAATTTCGTCGCCGGATCCGACATGGGCGGCGAGAAAGCTGGAAACAAGGATCGTGCCCGCGTCCTTGAAGCGGCAGGTTGCCTTGCTGCCTTCCGCCGTGACTTCCGAGACCACGCCAACGCGGATCGCATCGGGTCCTGCTGCACCAGTTTGAACACTCGCTTCCATACGGCCGAAGCTTAGCGAGATTGCAGGTGGCCGTCAAATGACCCCGTTGCGCTTCATAAGTTCTTGTAGGGAAATGACCTACTTCAAGGTTCGGAGCCAAGGCTCCCGAAAGGTTGGGGGTACAGGGGCGGCGGACTTGCCACTGGCTCGCCGCGGTCGTTCATTCTCCCCAGCGCTGCTTCCAGAGGGCGAGGGCAGGCCCACCTCGCGGCGGAATCAATTCGCCCAAATTGCTCTCAGCCCGCCGACTGGCCCAACCGCCAGACACTTCGACGACCAGGATTCTGTCGTTCTCATCCACGGCTTTTCGCAGGAGGCCTTTCAGCTCAATCGCTGTGAGCTTTGTGCGCGCGGCCCAGATCGAGTGCATCAACGGGACCGCTCGGAGCTCGCGCAGCTTTCGGTCGAACTCGGGGTAGCTGTGGTGAGCAAATAGCCGGCAGACGAAAACGTAGAGTCTCTTCTCCATGAGAAAGATTTTACTGCTGAGGCGAATAAAAAGCGAATATCACCACCACATGTGGTTTAAGTCATATCCTTGCCGGTCCAAAGCCATAACCTTGCCGGACGAGCCTCCTTAAGTTGTTGATTTCGCGCGGGAGATCGGCTTCATTTACGCGGACTCCTAAACCATAACCTTGCCGAAATTGCGGTTCTGATCCCTAGCATCTCAGGTTGCTTTTAGATCAAGAAAGTTGTAGTATTGTGTATGGCCCAATCTCACCGTGAAGCCTCGCGGCGGCTTTTCGAATTCGCTGAGCAGCAGCAAGGCTTCTTCACCACCAAGCAGGCCAAGGCGGCCGGATTTGCCGAAAACACACACCCCTATCACGTGCAGGTAGGGAACTGGATTCGTGAGCACCGCGGCATTTACCGGCTCGCTCTGTTTCCGGCCGCAGACCGGGCCGACCTCGTCCTGTGGGCCCTGTGGTCCCGGAACCGGAACGAGCAAGTTGAGGGTGTTTACAGCCACCAGACGGCGCTCAGCCTTTTCGACCTCTCGGATCTGAATCCGGCGAAGCTCCACATGACCGTTCCGACGGACTTCCGGCGCAACAGCGATGTTCCCGGCATCCTCGTCCTTCATTATGCCGACCTGCCCGAGAGCGACATACAAACCGCGCAGGGCTTCAAGCTCACTCGGCCGCTGCGAACGATTCTCGACCTGATCGAGGCCGGCACGGTCGAGCGGAGCTTCGTCCGCCAAGCGCTCAGACAGGCTGTCGACCGTGGCCTGATCACTCGCCAGCAGATTCGGAGCCGACAAATGAGCGGACCTGCACGCAAAATCGTTGAGGAAGCGCTGCGACGGGCTGCATAATGCCGACAGCCAGAACATATACGACGGCGGGAGCATTCCGCAGGGCGCTCGAGGAACGCCTGAAGAGAACATCTGAGACCGCGAGATCCGCTTAACGGCGAAATCAACACCCTGAATATTTTTCTCTTTCCCGTGCACCGGCCGGGTCGTCAGCACGCATACGCTGCGGAAGATTTGCTCAGTGAGCCCCCAATGCTCGGCCGCCGTCCATCCTCCGATATAGGCCGGCCCGAACAACGACGGCACAACCAGCCAGGGATCATCGAGAACTTGCGTTTGCCCGAGCGAGGCGATGGGAACCGGAGTGTAGAGTCCCCTCTTGAGACGTTTCACCCATCCCTGCGTCGCCCACCTGGCCAAGAGCTTCGTCGCTCGCCGCCGGTCAATCTGCAGAGCCTTTGTAACCGTATCAACCGAAACCAGTTCGCCCGCAATTTGCAGAGCCTGGCTCAGTTGTGCACGGCCTTTGGGGATGGGCTTGGCTCGGTCCATAGGGTATATTATACTGCCATGAAGTCCCCGTAAAGAGGACTTACGTACATTCTGATATACCCAAGGAAATCCTCATGGCGGTAACGAAGAAACACGTCGGGTTGTCGTTTGATAGCTGGCAACGCGCGGAAGGTAGATCTAACCTACCGAGAAAGCTGATCTTCAAAACTCGTGTGCTCCGTTTGTGCTCCGTTAATAACGGTGGGAAAGCGCAGGGCGAAAACCCGGTAATTTCTATCGCCAGAACGAGGTCCACGGAAACGCTGGTCTTTGTTTCCGATTGACTCCCGTTTCTTCAAGCTGGACGTCAACGACGGCAGGATTTGTAGACTGACTGGTGGTCAGCCGGCAAGCTTTAGTCTGCGAGGCCAAGTGGGCACCGGCGAACCCAAAAGTGTGCAGGCCGTGTGCCGGCCACGGTCCACAAGGGCGCTGTGCCTAACTGTGCACACAGAGAGCCCGACGGGAAGATGGAAGAGCTCCAAAGGCAATCACACCCGCAGAACAAAGCGAAAACGCATGTTTTCACCAAACCATTGAACATAGTTCGTGCCCCATGCGTTGTTGAACAGACTGAAATGAATGCCTTTCGCGATGTTGGGCTCTTCGTCTGAGTAGGCAATGGGCGACTTCTCCCCGAGCGCTACCACGGGTGCATCCAGGGTTTCGATCACCAAACCCGACTGCGTGTCTTTATAGTGGATGGCGCCCGAGAGCGCGTGCATGTGACGATTTCCGCCGTGGACCACATCCAATGGAGAAAGCTGCTGATCCACCTTTTCGAGCATCCACCCTCGCGGCTCCGGGGCCTGGGGCAGGAAGCTGAGCCACATCGCCTCGGGGAGCCGGTTCGCCGGCTTGTCAAACCACTGGAAACTGATACGCACCTCCGGCTCTGCATCAGGCAAGAGCAGCTCGAGGTATAACCTCTGGGGCCAAGCGACGATCCCGGAGCGGGCGCTCTCAGCGTCATCAATACGCATTGAGGCCAGGATCCGATAGCCCTCTGCCACTTTGCCTGACCAGCAATCGGCGAGGGTCGGCGGCCAGACCCGGCTTTGCGCGCCGAAGTGATCGATATTGGGTTTTCCGAAGTCCTGCGGCGACCACCACGTCTTGAGGACGACGTAACTCGCCAGGAAGCGGTCGTAGTCCGCCTTGGAAAGCGTTTGATAAGAGAACAACGCCAGCGGGCGTTCAGGAGAAGCCCACTCACGCCCCGTTTTCTTCGAGCGCCGGTAGCGTTGTTGTGGACCCAAGGCCACTCGTTCTCGCAGCCTCAACGCGATGTCCGTCAACTCGCCGCAGG
>DATDGP010000280.1:0-7341 GCA_036522035.1 Terriglobales bacterium | reverse complement strand
GTGCTTACACGATAGCCTTCGAGAGCGTTCGGGTGGGCAGCCAGTCCTCCAAAGCCCTGACATTGACCAACAGTGGTACCGGCACCTTGACAGTCTCGCGGGCCACAGTGAGCGGCCCTGGCTTCAGCCTCAGCGGTCTCTCCCTACCCATCAACATGTCTCCAGGTCAGAGCCTTACTCTCGATGTCGTCTTCAGCCCTGTGACCAGCGGCGCTGCCTCGGGTAGTCTCTCCATTCTCAGCAATAGTTCAGGACCTCCCGCGACGACGATTGGACTGTCGGGCACGGGCGCGACCTATCAGCTCACGCCCAGCTCGAGCAGCCTCAACTTCGGAAACGTCGCCTTGGCCTCGACCAGCACCGAGACGATCACCTTGACCAATACCGGCACCGTCCCCTTAACGATTTCCCAGGCCAGTCTCACCGGATCCGGTTTCGGTCTCAGTGGCCCGGGCACACCAACCACCCTGGCTGTGGGTCAGAGTGCCAACTTTGATGCCACGTTTGCTCCGTTGACGACCGGCTCTGCTTCGGGCAAGCTGTCGATTGTCAGCGACGCTTCGGGCTCACCGATGGCGATCTCTCTGTCGGGCACGGGCGTCACCTACCAACTCACGGCCAGTCCTAGCAGCCTCAGCTTCGGAAACGTCACCGTCGCCTCGAACAGCACCCGGGCGGTCACTCTGACCAATACCGGCACCGCCAGCTTGACGATCTCACAAGCCAGTCTGACCGGATCCGGCTTCAGCCTCAACGGCCCGAGCATACCAACAGACCTGGCTGCGGGTCAGAGCACCAACTTCAATGTCACCTTTGCCCCGTTGACGCCCAGCCTTGCCGCCGGTGCCCTCCGGATTGTCAGCGGCGCTTCCGCCTCGCCGGTGACGATCGCACTCTCGGGCACGGGCGTGACCTATCAGCTTTCGCCCAGCTCCACCAGCCTCAACTTCGGAGATGTCGCGGTCGCTTCGAGCCGCGCCCAGACCATCACCCTGACCAACACCGGTACCGCGAGCTTGACAATCTCCCAGGCGAGTCTCACGGGATCCGGTTTCGGTCTGAATGGCTTGATCCTGCCCATAACCCTGGCTGCAGGCCAGAGCATCGGCCTCAATGTCACTTTTGCGCCCTTGACGACCGGCTCCGCTTCGGGTGCGCTGTCGATTCTCAGCAACGCCTCAGCCTCGCTGATGACGATCTCTTTGTCGGGGGCGGGGGCTACCTATCAGCTCATGGCCAGCCCCAGCAGTCTCAACTTCGGAGAGGTCGCCCTCGCTTCGAACAGCACCCAGACGATGACCTTGACCAATATCGGTACGGCCAGCTTGACGGTCTCGCAAATCAATCCTACGGGGACTGGCTTCAGTCTAAAGGGCTTCAGTTTGCCGATGACCGTGACGGCCGGTCAGGGCGCCAGCGCCAATGTCACCTTCTCCCCTCAGACCATCGGTGCCGCCTCAGGCGCTGTGACGATCGTAAGCGACGCCTCGAATTCTCCTACCACCGTAGCCCTGTCCGCCACTGGCGTCACCTATCAGCTCACGCTCAGCCCGTCGAGCGTCAGCTTTGGGAACGTGAACATCAGCCAGAATGCCGTTCTACCCGTCGCCCTGACCAACACCGGAACCGCCAACGTCACGGTCTCTCAGGTTACTGTGGAAGGATCGGATTTCACCGTCAGCAGTCCGATCCTCCCGTTCACTTTGACGCCAGGGCAGGCCACCAATTTCAGCGTCACATTCGCCCCCACGACCGGCGGAAACTTCACCGGAACCTTGACAGTGGTTAGCAGCGCAACGAATTCCCCACTCACAGACTCCCTGTCAGGGACGGGAGTTCACTGGGTCCAGCTCACCTGGACGGCGAGCTCTTCCTCCGATGTTACAGGATACGATGTCTATCGGTCGCAACCCTGTGGAGATTCCTATAGTCAGGTCAACAGCAGCCCGGTTACCGGAACTTCATACGTGGACTCGACCGTAACTGCTGGGCTGACGTATTGTTATGTGGCAACGGCGGTCGGTGAAGCAGGATCGGAGAGGGGCAACTCAAATCAGGCTGCGGTGACCATTCCAACCCCATAGCTGGGACCGAAAAGCGAGCTGATCGACGGGCCGATCTGAAAGGCGATTCCTGGGAAGAATTCAGTGTTTTTGACCTTGGAGATGGATTCTCTTTCAACGTCCGTTCACGTAAGCTGGACGTCGTCGCCGAACTGGACCGCTACCTGAGCGAGAACCGCAAGAACTGGTCGTCGAGTCTCTGAATTGGAAAGGAAACTCGTGGGAGAGGCTGCCCATAATGGTGGGGCGGTGGCTCCTGTTGGCTTCCAGGCCAAGTATGGATTGGAGTGCCCACTGCCTACCAGCGTAGTCACCTGCCTGTCGCGGACGGCCTCGCTGCGGCGTACGTCCCACCAAGACGCTCTCGCGAACTATGGAGGGGCCGATATGCGTCTATGAAGCAGAAAATCGTTCTCCCGGAAAATTACGCTTTATGATGAAGTTGGTGCAGGCAGGCACACACCCGTCACCTTGGGCTGGTCTCAACTCGCCCAACCGGCCTCTGTTCAAACTTATTGACTTTGATATGCGCGCCCACATGAAGCGAGGCCGTAAGTAAACCACGGAGTATTTGTTTACCGCGTGGGATCGCCGCATAGCCGCTTCCGCGCGTCGCGCACCAGCGGATAAACGTAGATGTCTTTGACGGCCTGACCGTGAGCCTTGTGCTCCCGGTCCATGCGACCGCGTCCGGCGGTTCGCCCCACATGAATCCAGTTGGCCGCGCGATAGCAGGTCCCCCGAAAGCGGGTGGCATCCACCAGCGTTTCCAGCAGCAGGGGACGGCGACCGTAGTGGATTTCCCAATCGCGCGGCATTTGCCGAGCGCTTAGTGCCAGAATTTTGCTCGCCAGTCCTTTAACGCGGATCCACGGCAGGATAAGAAATCTTCCGTTACTGACGATCCATTGCAGGTTGCCTCGCCGCTGCTCATCGCTCCAGCCGATCCACTCGTCCCGTGCCTGCATCTTCCAGGCCGGCGACG
Organism: Terriglobales bacterium; assembly: GCA_036522035.1. Lineage (GTDB taxonomy): Bacteria > Acidobacteriota > Terriglobia > Terriglobales > Acidobacteriaceae > Angelobacter. The sequence continues at coordinate 4,293 of DATDGP010000280.1, read as the reverse complement.
TCCACAGCAGACAGGCTAACTCCCGATCTTGAGTCTGCACCCAGTAGCGCAGGTGGGCGCCGAACGGCACGCGGCATTCCAGGTAATGATACTGTTCGACCTGCTCGCGCCATCGGCGGCTCTCGGCTTGACCTTCGACCAGCCTCAATTCCAAGGGCTCACATTCGCTGGCGGCGCATTCGAGGGGCGCCCGTTCGTAACGGGGCTGTGATAGAGCGGCCCGTCGCGGACCCCTCCCGCCCCGTGTCCGCAGTTGGGGAAGTTGCAGGAAGCCTTCCGTCTGCAGCCGCTCCAGCAGGTGTCGGCACTCGTGATTCTTCAACCCTCCGTTGGGTCGTGTCCATTCCAGCAACTCGCAAAGCGTGCGCGCGATCTCGGTCACTCCGAGGCCGGAGAACTCTCGTGCGATCTGGCGCATCAGCTCCAGTTCATCGCCCTGGAACGTGCGTCCGCAAAAGGTCAAGCATTCCGGCATATCATCCGATGGCGCGGCTAGCCCGCGCCGGGCACAATGTCCAGCATCACGGCCCGTGGCGCACGCAACAACCTCACACAACGCCTGAAGGCGTCCTTGCCTTGCTGCCAGCAGGTGCGCAGCACACTGGCCAGAACCTGTTGCGTTCGCGCCCCTTCCCAGGTTCGGTTCCCGCCCCACACTTTGCGCGCGATCACCATCCCGCGAAGGGCTCGTTCGGCGGCATTGTTGGTGGCATCCAATCCGAAACAATGCAGGAAGGTGAACAGCCAGAGCTGCTCACGTTCGAGATGGCGCGCCAGCCGGCGGTTCGCTGCGTTCCGGCGGGGCGTTTCCAACATCCGCTCCAGCTTGGCTTTCAGCTTTCCCGTGGCGATGCTCATGCCGTGCTGGGAGATCTCGCCTCGCTCCTAGCGGTCGCGCAACCCCAAGCCCGTCTGAAACAAATGCTCTGCGGCTCGCGGGAAGCCAGCGCGGAAGGCGAGGCGATCTGCACCATCTCTCGGCAGCGCTTCAGCAGATGGGCCAAACAACTTTGATGGAACGCAAACTGGAATCGGTAATAAGGCGCCCAGCCGTCGTGAATCAGGAACCCGTCATATTCGGCCCCCAGAATCGCTACCGACTGCTCATATCCTCGCCCCGGTAGAATGGCGTATACGGTCACCTGCGCGCTCAGCGCCACGTGCAACCACTGGAGCTGTCCACCCACCTTCCAGCCGGTTTCGTCCATGCCATTGACGGGAGCTTGCCGCGCGGTTTCCACCAGTCGGTCATAGGTGGGCTCCGCGCGGCCCGCCAGCCGCGCCAGTGCCCGGCACAACCCTCCGCGACTGACCTCCAGTCCGAAACCATAGGACAGGACTTGTCGCGTGTGCCCCAGCGACATCCCCATCTGCTTGTTCAGGATCGCCGCGAGGGTCAGCGCCTCCGCCCCAACTGCACGCTGCCGACCCCCACTGCATCCGAGGTCTGTAGCCGATGGCGTCCCTGCACCCGCCGCTGGCATTGGCGGCAGCGGCCCACAGCGATATCGAAACGGCGCACCATCGTCCGCCGGACAATCTCTTCCTGATATTGTGTTTCGCAGCTCTCCCGCTCCACGCCGCCGCCGCAACGCGGGCAGCGCTCCGGCATAGGAAACGCGATCTGTTCATCCACCCGCGATGGGGTGGGGCGGCATGCCTGTCGGCCGTAGCCGCGGCCTGGTTTCCGGCCTGGTCGCTTCGGATTGCCTTTTGGGTTGCCCCGCGAATGCGGCGCCGCCTGACGTTTGCTGGCGCGCAACGCGGCTTCCAGTTCCCGGCGGAGGTGTTCGGTCTCCTGCTTCAACCGCTGCGTTTCACGCCGGAGCCGCTCGTTCTGTTTGCGTAGGTGCGGATTATCCTGTTGGGCCTGATCCAGGTCGCGCTTCGGAACAAAGTCGATGCTCTCAGCCCTGTCTGCAGCGCGTCGGCCACTCGGTTTCATCCAACCCTACCGTAGCCGAAACTGGTCCTTTTGTCCAGCGAAATCTTCAGGAGACCGATGTCAAAAGCGTCTCAGGCCGGTAAACAAATACACCGCGGACGGCGCTAACGTACGCGAACCAGTGCTTAAGCCCCGCTGAAAGAAGGTAGGGCTCACGGCCGACATGCTAAGGTTTCAAACTGATCCGGCAAGTCCGACCGTCCAGATTACAAGGGGGCCTCGAGAAGTGCGGCTGTGGCTAAGTGTGCTCGCGTACAACTTGGGGAACCTCGGGGGACGACTAGAGTGCTACCCAGGAGGATCGACGTTAGGTCGTTGACCACCTTGCTGCAGCGGCTGGCAAAAACCGCCGGCCGACTGGTTGAAGCATGCCCGGCATTATAGGGTGCTTTTGGCAGAGAGTTATCTGACGCGGCGGCTGTTTGAAGCCATGCTGGGCAAGATCACAGCGCTACTATTGCGAGCGGGTAGGCAATGGTGCTAGCCGGAGGCGAATTCGGCGGCGAGGTAGGCATGCTCCAAGAGGTGTCGTAAGCACCGGCTGGAAAGGCGGCAGCTTAGGGGTATGGAAGCCTCAGGAGAGGCAAGACAGGTGGCTTCCGTGCTCGCTGAGGTGCTCAACAGCCAAAGCCCGGCCTGATGATTGCATTCAGAGCCGGTCGGATGTATGTTGGCGGTCGGTCGAAAACTGAAAACGGAAATTCCGGCCAGGTGATTCAGATGCGTACAGCCTCAGTTTCGGTTATCGCTTTCCTGATTCAGTCAGCGTCGTGGGCGCAGACCGGCGGGGCTCCAACTGGACTTACCCAAGCGCCCACTCCGTATGGCAACGGTCAACAACCTCTACTCACTTATACGGGCGCTGCCGCGTCTTCAGACGTGCTTCTGTTGAGTGTGAACACTGTAACCTCGTACGACGATAATATTCTGGGGACAACGCAACCAACGATGGCGGATGGAATTCTGGGCTTGGGTCCCCGCCTTACTATCCTTCAACAACATCCCCACTTGGCCATCGCGATCGACTATGAGCCCTATTTCCAGCTGTACCAGCATCTGACGCAGTACAACCGGGTCAATCAGGCACTCGACGGCGATGTCACCTACACGGTGGGGCCGCGCCTGTCACTTCGTCTACGCGATGCTTTTAGCGACCAAACGGGTACTTATCAAACCGAGTCAAACCAGGCCTTTGTACCCGGACTCGGATCGCCGACCACCTTGAACAACACGATTTATACCCCCTTTGCCGCGCAGCGGAGCAACAACGCTCGCCTCGATGTCACTTACAACAGCAGCTCGAGGACGTCGGTCTCGTTCTTTGGGGGATATGGCCAGACTACTTATACCGACCAGCAGCCTGGTGTTTCAGGGCTGCTGGACACTCTGGGATTCACGGGCGGTTTGCAGTACACCTACCGTCTGAGCGCCCACACCAGCCTCGGGATGGTGTATACTTACCAAGTTTTTCAGTACGAGGGCAACGTTCCCGTCGGATCCCCGTCCCGATTCCTCACAAACACCGCCGCGCTGTCACTAGCGTGGCGTGCGTCTCCCAGTTTTTCCCTGCAGGTCTTTGGCGGACCCCAGTACCTTCCGGCGCAGAACCAGTTCGCCAGAACGTCATCCGAGTCCGCGCCTGCGGGCAGCGGCTCTCCGGCGCTATGGTCCTGGACTGCTGGAGGAACGGTCACCAAGCAATCCGAGAAGACGACGCTGCACTTGTCGGTGGGTCGGGCCGTCACGAATGGTGGGGGGCTGCTCACGATGGCGACGAACGCGTACGTTGATTTCGGTGTGAGTCGCCGGATCATCAGGCGTTGGAGCGTCACCTGCGATCTGAACGGGGCCTACAGCAAAGGCCTGAGTCCAGGGTATATCGGCAGCACCATTGAAAGCCTGAACGGTACCGTTGGTCTGGAGCATCCCCTCAGCGAGCATCTCAACACGCGCCTCACCTACACCCTCACACGCCAAAACGCCACAGGGGCGGTACCCTTTGGCGCTGACCTCAACCATAGTGTCGTAAGCCTTGCCGTCTTTTATCGGTTCAGGAAGATTCCATTGGGCCATTGACCCAGTCAAATGACGTTCGATGACGGGTGCGGCCGCGCACGTCTTTTATGCCGAGAAATACCTGAAGGACTGCAGCCCTCTCTTCAGCCCATGCGAGGGGCGCCCGCAAGAACTGGGAAACGATCGAGGCAGTCTAGTCGTCTGATTGGGTCAGAATCTGAACAAAAGTGACAAGTTTTTGATGCCAGACAACACTTCACCTTTTGCGGAGGCTGGCTGACGAGCTTCGCGGGACGTGGCCTATAGCTGTGAATCGGTTGCATCAAGTGCCC
>DATDGP010000279.1:0-12635 GCA_036522035.1 Terriglobales bacterium | reverse complement strand
GGCGCCGCAGCTTCACACCCATGTGGTCTTCTTTAATCTCACGGAAACCGAAGACGGTAAGACGCACGCCATCCAGCCGCAGGAACTCTACCGCACGCAGCAGTACGCGACAGCGGTATATCGCTCAGAGCTGGCCGGACGACTACGAGAGTTGGGTTACGAAATCGAAGCGGGCAAGAGCGGTCAGCCGGAGATCAAGGGCTACACGCAAGACTACCTGGAAGCGTCAAGTCCACGCCGGCAACAAATCGAGCAGCATCTCGAAGAGCAAGGCCTGAGAGGCGCAGGGGCAGCAGAGATCGCCGCCCACCGGACACGGGACGCGAAGGTGGAACTGTCACCCGAGCAGGTGCGCCAGCAACACAGGGAGATGGCCGAGGCCTTCGGCAACCAGGCGGAGCGTGTCGTCAGCCACGCCCAGGAACTCCACGAACACCCGAACGAACCCGGTGAGGAACAGAAAACTGAAGCCATTGAAGCGGCACTCAATTACTCACGCGAGCGCAACATCGAGCGTGAAGCCGTGGCCGACGAACGCGCCTTAATCCGGGATGCGCTCAAGCGTTCCATGGGCGAAGCGAGTCTGGCGGATGTCCGCAGCCGCTTCGAGCAGCACGTAAAACAAGGCGAGTTGATCCAGGTCGAACAGCAGAAGCCAAACTCTCCGGGCCGCGGCTTCACCACCCAGGCGATGATCGGCTACGAGCGCGAGATCATCGAGCGGATGCGCGCCGGACAGAACCGGCACGAGGCCCTGGCCGGGTTCGCGACGCGGCGGTACATCGAGCAGGAAAACCCACACCTTAGACCGAGCCAGCGTCTTGCCGTAGAGCAAGTCCTTTCAACGCGCGACCAGATCACGGCGCTCGAAGGCAAGGCGGGAACGGGCAAGACCACTTCTTTAGCCGCCATCCGTGAGGCCGCCGAACACGAAGGCTACGAGGTACAGGGCCTCGCTCCTGCGTCTCGTGCGGCCCAGCAGCTGCGCGAGGCCGGCATCGAATCGGGCACACTACAACGACACCTGGCACGCGGCGAACAGCCGAACGATAGACACAAGCACCTTTACATCCTGGACGAATCGAGTCTGGCAAGCACCAAGCAGATGAACGAGTTCGTTCATCGCGTGCGGGAGCATGACCGCGTGCTCCTGGTTGGCGACGTCCGCCAGCACGAAGCGGTGGAAGCTGGAAGGCCGTATCAGCAGCTCCAAGAAGCGGGGATGCAGACGGCCAGACTGGATGACATCGTGCGACAAAAAGACCTGGCGCTGAAAGAGGCAGTGGAGCAGCTCGCACGGGGTGAAGTCCGAGGGGCGGTTCAAAACCTGGATCGTCAGGGCCGCGTGCACGAGATCACGAACCGGGATGAGCGCCTGAAGATCATCGCCCACGAGTACACGGCACGCCCGGAAGGGACACTGGTGGTCTCGCCGGACAATCGCTCCCGTCAGGAGATCAACCAGATCATCCATAGCGAGATGCAGGCGCGCGGCTACGTGGAAAAAGACGAGCACCGAATGAAGGTATTGGTGCCACGGCAAGAGTTGACGGGTGCGGACCGGCAATGGGCCGGACAATACATCCCCGGCGACGTTGTGCGCTACAGCAAAGGCAGCCAGGTCCTTGGCATCGAGGCCGGAGAGTATGCCCGCGTCAGCCGCGTTGAACAAAAGCGGAACTTAGTCACGGTGGAGCGCGTTGACGGTGAACAGCAGACCTACGATCCGCGCCGCCTGCAAGGTGTGACTCTGTATCGAGAGGCCGAGCGCGAGTTTGCGGAAGGGGACCGCGTGCAGTTTACCGCGCCGTACCGGCAGCAGCAGCTCGCCAACCGCGAGCTCGGGACCATCGAAAAGATTGCGGAGAGCGGCAGGCTGAACATCCACCTGGACTCAGGCCGAAGCGTGGATCTCAACCTAAAGAACCATCCACACATCGACTATGGCTATGCGGTCACCAGCCACAGCAGCCAGGGGCAGACAGTCGACCGGGTACTGATTCATGTGGACAGCGAGCAGGCGCCCTCGAATCTGATTAACAGCCGCATGGCCTACGTGTCGGTCTCACGCGCCCGCTACGACGCCCAGATCTACACCAATGACAAGACGAATCTGGCGCAGGAGTTGAGCCGCGACGTCTTGCACAGTTCGGCTATCCAGCAGGGTGGTGTGCCGGAGCCAGGGACGGCTGAGAAGATCGCGCCCTCCCCGGCTATCCTTCACGTGCAAGAAACGCCAAGAGCGCAGGGGCACGGCATGGGCCATTGAATTGAGTTCCGACGGCACCCGGGAAGCCGGGCAAGCAATTAACGAGCGCCAGGCGATGTAGGCGGATGTTTAGAATGAATATCAACAACAATCCAGGCAGTTCGAGAGCGGAAGATTTGCCGGACTTGCTCACCGCCAGGGACCTCGAACGGCTCCTCAAGATCGACGTGAAGACGATCTACAACTACGCGCAGAAAGGACTTCTGCCCTACGTCCGCATCCAGTCGAACCTCCGCTTCGAAAGGTCTGAAATTCTCCATTGGATCGAAGGCCACCGGTTTCGCCCGAAACCCTCACGAAGATAAGCCGCAAGCGATGGCGGGCCGCGTCTTGGCCACCCTCACTCCGAATGCCCTTTCAGCGTCCAGCACTCGGCATGAGCGCCGCTGAACTAACGCGAAAGATCGCAGCAGCGACCAACCGGCCGACACCGCTCTGCGCCTCGCATTCGCGGTTCCGATAGCTAAGTCAGCCCGTTCCCCGCCGATCTTTTTCTCCTAACCTGTGATGTCCCCGTCTTTGGCCTCGCGCCTGAACTCTCGTTGGCTTCACCTTCCTCTGTCACGGGGGGCGACCAGCGAATAGCTCGTGCTGCGCCCGCCAGCCGCGTCCTTCTTCAGCACGCCCTTGCGCATCAGGTCATCGATGTCGCGCAGCGCCGTGTCGTGCGAGCATTTGGCGAGCTTTGCCCATTTGGAGGAACTCAGGTTGCCCTCGAAGCCATTCAGCAGCAGGTTCACGATCTTGCGCTGCCGGTCGCTGAACGCCGTATCCGCCCGCTGCTCCCAGAAACGCGCCTTCCGCAGAACCGCCGCGAGAATCGTTTCCGCCCCATCGAAGCTCCGGCCGAGACAGTCGAGAAACCATTCGAGCCAGGGCGTGATATCAAGACCGCCCTTCTGCGTCGCTTCCAGAATCTCGTAATAGGCTTTGCGCTCCTTCCGGATTTGCGCCGACATGCTGTAGAAGCGCTGCGGGCTCCGATCCGAGCGCGCCAGCGCCATGTCGGCGATTGCGCGCGCGATGCGCCCGTTGCCGTCGTCAAAGGGATGGATCGTCACGAACCACAGATGCGCGATGGCCGCCTTGAGAACGAGATCGGTTCCATCCTCCGCGTTGAAAGCTTCGAGAAACCACTGCATCTCATGCCGGAGGCGCTCCGCGGCCGGCGCTTCATAGTGAACGCGCTCCTTGCCGATCGGCCCCGAAACTACCTGCATGGGACCTGATTTGTCGGTGCGCCAGCCGCCCACCTTGATTCTTGTCATGCCGCTATGGCCGGCCGGAAACAACGCCGCATGCCAACCGAACAGGCGCTTCGCCGTCATCGGCTCGGCATAGTGCTGTGTCGCGTCGAGCATCATCTCGACCACGCCTTCGACATGGCGCTCTGATGGAGTCAGCCCGCCGATGTCGACGCCGAGGCGGCGCGCGAGCGAAGAGCGTACCTGCTCGCGGTCGAGGATCTCGCCTTCGATCTCGCTCGATTTGATCACTTCCTCGGTGAGCGTTTGCAGCGCCGCCTCGGCGCGCAGCTGAAAGCCGAGCCCTTCCATGTGCCCGATCAGCCGGCCTTGCCGGTGACGCACATCGACCAGACACGACGCCAGCCGCTCGTGGACCCACCGGAAACGCGGCCAGTCCTGAGCCTCGTAGATGCAGCCCGTTTTTCTACGCACCATACGCGTCGAATATAACGCCTATTCGACGCGTCGGGCAAGAGTAATCTACGCATATCATGCGTCCATTAAGGTCTCTAATCGACGCACGGATCGCCACGAGCCCGAGCCCTTTGCCCGCAAGGGCAAGTGCGAGGCGAGCAACCTCAACGGTCCCGGGCTTCTCCCCCAAACAACCCGCACCCTTAGAGATTTATTCGCTGTGTCTGGCCGAAAGGCTTTTTGCCGGAGAGAAATTCTTCCGTCAGCGGCGGGCCGAAGCGCTCAGCCCTGGAACGACTCCTCAAGATTGACGTGAAGAACGATTTACAACTACGACCAGAGGGGACTGCTGCCGTACGCACGCATCCAGTCGAATCTCCGCTCGGAGAAATCTGAGATTCTTCATTGGATCGAAGAACATCCTTTCCGCCCGAAATTTCGCAATTCACGAGGGTAAGCCGTCGCGATCGCAGCAACGTGCTGCCCGAGGCCAATTCCAAGTGCTCTTTGCACGCGACGCGGCACTCTCCAAAGAAGGCTAATTTATAGTGGTTAGGCAAGCGAGTAGGCGGTTCCCCGCGGCGTCCAGGACTGCTGCGACTTCCTTCTTTGACTAAGTCTGGCGTTATGCTTGACGTAACGCATAATTCCTTGTACGCTTAGCCTGTGATTGTCGGCTATCGGGACAACCGGACCAGGGACTTCGCCGCGGGCAAATGGGTGAAGGCTTTCTCGGGATTCGAACGCCCCGCGCACCTGAAGCTTGACCGCTTGGAGGCAGCGGCGTCACTGAAAGACCTTGCTGCCTTGCCGGGCAACCGTTTCGAAGGGTTGGTGGGCGATCGCAAGGGCCAGTACAGCATTCGCATTAACGATCAATGGCGGATCTGTTTCGAGTGGACGGACCGGTCGCCGGGGCCATCCAACGTTGAGATCGTTGACTATCATTAGGAGGACCCATGGGAACTATTGCCATCCACCCAGGCGAGCATCTGGCCGAAGAACTCGAAGCACTCGATATGAGCGCCGCCGAACTGGCGCGAAAGATCGGTGTGCCAACCAACCGTGTAACCCAGATTTTGAAGGGGACACGCACCATTACCGGTGATACCGCTCTTCGGCTCGGCCATTTCTTCGGAACGAGTGCACAATTCTGGCTGAATCTGCAGAGTCTCTATGATTTGCGGCTGGCAGAACAGAAAGCCGGCAAGTCCATCAAAGCGCTTCCCACGCTGAAGCGGCGCGAGCTCGTTCACGCATGAGGCACTTGAAGGTGGTTGGTTGACCGACAATTTTCGAAGTTTCGCTTGAAAAACCCTCAGTTCGCCACAGCAGACCGTAATTGCTTATTCGCACTCTTGAAGGTCTGATGAGTTCGGCGGTTGCTGTTTGCATCGGGTTCTTTTCGCCTTGGCGCCACGTTCTTCACGGATCTCGGCGACAGCGTCGTCGATGAGCGCCTGGAGTTGGCCCGGGTCAGCATCAGCGTTACGCGCCTTGATATCCTGGATGGTTCGGTTAAATCTGCTCCGTCGGACCATCTCTTCAACAGACTTCGGTAGATCGTCCTTTAACATGTCGCGCCATCCACGATAAGTCCACAGCGTGGGACCGGTTCCTTTTGAGACCGTGATATCCGGACCGGACCGCTTCCTAAGGACAGGTATACGTTCAAGAGACCTAAAAGGTCAAGCACCTGTTCTCGGCGATATCAGCTCCAGTGGGAAGATGCAGGTGGCATTCTTCAGCGCCCGCCGCAGGGCTGCGGAGCGCCGGCAACGGCTACCATTTGGGCGAAGGCGAGGCTGCCAATTACTAGCGGGCGAGTTGTGCTTGCTCATCGCCTGTCAAGCCATCTAAGAATGTAACTTTCGAATGACCCGTCAAGTCATCAGAAATGTAACTCTAGCCAGGTTCGAACTCGCTCGGCCACGGACCTTGCAGACGTCGGGGGCTCAGCCGCTGGTGTGCCAGGCGGTAGAGGCGCTGTAGCTTGCGATCGATGCTCTGCGAGAGCTCGAAGGGATCGATTTGGCTCTGCAACTTTTTCAAAGCTGCCACTCGCTCCGGGTCGCTTTCCTGGCATTGCGCCACTCGTTCCAGAGGCGTCTGCGCCGGACCGTAGACCCGCCGCAGTTTGGAGCCCACGCGTTTTTTCTTCAGCAGCTTCACCGAAGGCCGGAAAAGATTCAACCACCAACGCAGCTCGTTACGGTAGAGCTCATTGATCGCTTCCAGCGCCTCCGGCGTGTCGTAACGATCCCAGCCCAACAGTTTGCGCACATGGGTCCAGTTCTTTTCCTCAACGTGGGCGTTGTCGTCCTTTTTGTAGGGCCGTCCGCGCGTGAAGATGATTTTGTGCTCCTCACACCATCGGCCCAAGGGCCAGTTGATGAACTCCGAGCCGTTGTCCGAATCGATGCCGCACAAGCGGAACGGCAAGGCCTGGCGGATCTCGTCCAGAGCAGCAATGGCCCGCTCGTGACCCTTGCCCAGCAACGCCCGGGTCTCCGTCCAAGTGGTATGAATATCAGTGACATTCAGCGAATGAGCGAACTCACCCTGCGCCGAATTCCCGCAGTGGGCCACCAAGTCGATCTCGGTGAAGCCCGGCATCTTGATCGACCAGTTGTCGGTCTTGATGGGGATCTGATGTTTCAGCAAGGTGCCCGGCTTGGTACCTCCATAGCGCCGATGCTTCAGGCGGGCCTTGCGCTCCCGCAGCCGACGATCTATCTGCCGTGCGCTAATGCTCAGGAGTTGCTCTTCCATTTGGGGCTTCAGTCGAAAACGCTTTCGCACCCAGGGCATCCACAGCGGCAGCAGAGCTTTCAGCACCACCGACCAGGGATGGCCCGCCGCTGCCCAGACCGCGCCCAGAATGGAAACCAGCCCCGCACTGTAACTGGGCGCACGCTTCCGCGATACGACGCGCCGCCGACGTTCCGGCGGCGGACCGTTCAGCAGACGCAGCGCGTACTTGCGGTGATAACCGGTGACGGTACAGAACTCGTCCAGCATGGCCTGCCGGCTCTTCCGATCCGCTCCTCGGTAGCGAGCATAAATCGCCCTGAAGTACTCCCAACGCGAAGCGTGACTCATCGCACCCCTCCCGTTCGTACCTCTGGAGGGTTACATCTCTCACGACGCGACGGGTAACATTTCTAAATGTCTCGACAGCCCCTTAGTAGTAACTTTTAACATGTCTCGATTCGCATCGGCGAGCCGGGCCAAAGCTTTGTGGTATACTGTCCACGTGCAGGAAGGGCATTCTCCAATTCGGTCGGTGCGAGAAGTACATTCTCAGGCTGGCTTACTGTCCATTTTACTGTCCATTTTTCGACCAGACCGTAGGGGAAACGGCAGATTTTGGAGACTAACGAGACAGTTGGAGACCGCATTAAATCTGGGTATTTCAACGAAGTACAAATTGTCTCAACCAGCGGGAGTAATTCAGCGGTAGAATGCCAGCTTCCCAAGCTGGACGTCGCGGGTTCGATTCCCGTCTCCCGCTCCATCTTTTCAATGAGTTAGCAAATCTCCGAACGGAGCAAAGTCCAATAGAGTCCATTAAGCTCCGATCGCCCTCTCTAGCGCGTTGACAGCCTCCTTCCGGCGACTGAGTGACGTGACTGTGTAAACGTTCTCGTTCACGTCGACGGTGTGTCCCATCTGCTCAGCCCGCACGTGCGGATCGACACCCAGCTCTTTGAGGAGGGAGCTATGTGTTCGCCGCATGACTTGGAAGTTTGCCCAAGCTAACCCGACTGGCATCAACCTGGGGAGGAAGCTGCGTCTCCAGCAATTGTCTTTCGCCAATGGCGTTGTGAGCTTTTCCGATGGGAACACCCACGCGTCGGGGCTGGCGTCCACCGAGACCGCGCGCCATTCGTCGATCGAGGTAAGCAGCCCGTCTGAGAGCGCTGCGAACCGCACTGACCGCGCCGACTTTGGGGAATCCAAGTCGCCGCGGTAAACGCGCTGCCGGATGTCCGCATAATCTGTTTCGATCCGCACCCATCTCAGGCCGAAAACCTCGCCGGGCCTCATCCCCGCGAGCAACGCGAGTTTGGCGATCAGCCGCTCCCGCACATCCAGAACCGAGAGCATCTGTCGCACATCTTCAGGTGTCATGACTCGCGTCGCAGCCCGCCTGCATTCACGTGGAGTGAACAACAGAGTCGCCGGGCTCCGATGCAGATATCCCTCGGCGACCGCCATATCGAATATCTGCCTTAGGTCCCATCGCAGGTGATCCACCACACTGAAGGAAAGCGTCTCGGCTCTGCGGTCCAAAAGAACCTGCAATCCATCCCTATCGAAACTGCCCAGCAATCGAGCATCAAATTCCGACGTGAGATGGTATGACAGGCGATCCTCGTTGGTCCTTGCTGTCGAGCGTTTCCACTTCCGGCGGTAGAATGGCAAATAGACATCCCGAACGAAATCACCGAAGCTCGTTCGCTCCGATGGCTCGCTTCGTTTGCTGTTCAACGGAGCAACGAGAGCTGCCAATTCGGATTGCGCCTGCGCTTTGGTCATCTGCGACACTCGCCCCAGAATTCGCGCCTTGCGCTCGCCGTCTTGCCGCCATCTCGCTACCCATGCACCACGAACCTTCTGCAAACTACCCTTCTGAAACCGTCTACGCATGAATTGCCTCCTCACGCGTCAAACGGCGTCGATTGCTGACGGTCGTATCTTACCATCGCTCCCACTGCCTTCGTTGACTCTCTTCCACTGTTCGAGGGCCGACCTTCGAACGAGCTTTCTCCGTCCCATACAAATGGCTGGCAGCGGGGAGACCCCTCCAACTCTCCCGGCAATTGCATTGTAAACATGCGCCTTGGAGCACCGCAGTTCTGCCGCGACCTCGGTTGCGGTTAGGATCTCGTCCCCGATCATACCTCGCCACCGCCGTTAGGACTGGCCGCCACAGTTTGGCTTCGGCGGGAAAACGGGAAAAGTCGATTCTCTTTCCGCTTTCCTTTGGCCGGCGCGCTTCCGCCGCGGCAAGCGCCCCCTTTTGCCCATTATATTGACTTCACACTTCGTGTCAATACGAAGTTGCAAGTGCGCTTTGATGTGTGCCACAATGCGCCTAGGAGGTTGCTGCTTAATGTTCAAGGACCGGAAGGGTCAGCAACAAACCTTATCGATTCGGGTTTCCGAGGGTGTCCGCGAATTCCTCGATCGGGCTCGTAAGCAGTTCTCTGACACCCGTGGAGAAACGCTGTCTGTCTCGGATGTAGCCAAGTTGCTTCTCGAGAGTGCGATCGAGAACCGCCTTGACGACCGGCTCGAAACCACTGATCTCCTCGCACAACCCACGCAAGCTCTCCTGCAAATTCGGCAGAAGTGGACCAACAATCTGGAGCTCAGCCGGGCCGAATGGACGGTGCTCGCGCAGTATGTCCAGAGCGGTTGTGAGAACCTCGCCACAGATCCTGAGCTGCCCAGTCGTCAATCCTTCGCCGATGTGCTGGAGGCGTTCCTCGCTGTTCGCTCCCTTCGGCTGGGCGCCGCGCCCGGCAAGGATCGGTACTATCTCGGGAACCTTTCCGGCTGGTCGGACCAAGCGGCCGCGGGCTCAAGCGTCGATGCGGATCCGTCGATCATCACGGCGATCATCGGTCGCATGGTTCAGGGTCTCAGGGAACCAGGGGCCGCCGCTGAGAGGCCGTCGTTCGCGGCTCGCAATCTCTATGTGGCGCTTCGGGACGAGCAGCTCAAGGGTGCCGATAGCCTGAATCGCGTTCTTACACCTTTTCTCCCGGGCTTGTACCGAACTGCGGCTCGCGGCCACTGGCTGGTGGAACAGCGGCCGATCCGGCAGGAGCGCAAGACGTGGCAGACCCTCGAGTTCGTTCCCGAGCAGGTGCCCCAAGTCAGCGCCGGAGACTTGACCTTGACCACCCTAGTGAGCCAGGAGGGCGAGGTGCATATGATGCTCAACCTCAGCGCCCACCGCGTCGCGTACGCGCTCGGACCGTACCCGCACATCCGCGAATTCGAGGCCATGCTGGGCAAGCTGGGTCCCGGGAGGGTCTGGAACGGGCGCTATTTCTTCGGGCACACGGGGCACCTTGCCGCCCATCATCGCCTGAACCCGCAGCCAGCCGAGAAGTTGTATTTTCGGGAGCACTCGAAGGGAGTCCTGGTGGAGTTTACCGCCGCGGAGTGGACCCAACTACAGAGTCTCTTCGCCCAAGTGCTGAGTCTGCCCGAGCTGAAAGCCACGCTGATGGAGTTGTCGCTGCAATATGGCGAAGTGTGACTGCACGCGCGGTTGGCGGTGCTTCGCACCGGCTGTAGGGGTGACACGTCACCCCTGGAAGGGTGGCGTATGGAAGCGCGACGCTTCCATATGTGAACTTGTTCTCTGCCAGGGGTCTCCGTTGGAACCACACCATGATCGATTCTGCGCGTAAATAGCCCCGTTTCGACCGTGTTAGGGTTCGAACAATCAGTCCGAGGCGGGCCAGTCCTTATGTTTGACCGCTCACGATATCGCACCAAGAGCATCGGCGTTCGAGTCACCGAGGCAGACTTCGGTCGTCTCGAAGCCCTGGCCGACGCCGAAGGCAGACCTTTGAGCGAGTGGTGCCGGGAGGTTCTGCTGGACCGTTTGCACCACAGAACGGGCGACGAACCCCTACTCCTCGGAGAACTGCTGGCCTTGCGGGCGATCCTGCTGAACCTGTTCTATGCCTCAACTCGGGGACAAGAGATCACCGGCGAAGAGATGCAGGAGATCATCGCCCGGGCAGACGCCGACAAACTCCACAAGGCGTGGGAACGGCTGCAGCGGACTGCGGCCGGCAAGGTGGAGGCGTCAAGATGAGCCGGGAATGGGGACGAGAGAGCTACGCCGGCGACTGGCCCGGGCAGCAGCCTGTCGGGTTGATCCTGACGCTGGTGATAGCTCTCGCGACCACCGGAGCCATCCTGACTTATCAATACGAACGGCAATGGCCCTACGTGGAGCGCCTCTATCTGCGAACCTACCTCGCCACCGAGTTCGCCGGGAAGCTGGGCCGCCAGGATGGTTACTACACGTTTCTCACGGTACGGGACCGAAAGATCGGGCCTCGCCTCGCCATCGACGGAGAGATTCTGCCGGTGACGCTGGCCAACGGGAAGGCCGCAGTGGTTCTCACCGAGTGGGCCGTGAGGCACGGCGCGATGCGTCTCGAGTGGCAGCAGGGAAGGTACCGCAACGACTATCTCTCTGCTCAGATTCGCCACTGGATCTTCGAGGATCAGAGCTGGTGGGACCTGACGCAGCGGGCTTGGTATGGCGGCTTGGCGGTCTTCCTGATCGGGCTGGTGCTGGCGATTCCGGCGGAGCGCAAGCGTCGACAGGCCGTGAAGCACGGCCGCCGGCTACGAGGGCCGGAGCTGGTCAGGACGAGTGACTTCAACCGGCGTAATCGCTCCGATGGCCTCGGCTTCGTCAACCGGGAGCGAACATTCGGCGAGCTTCTGTTAGGCAAGGGGCGCGCGTTGCGGATACCGAAGGAAGACGAGAACAACCATTTTCTGATCATGGGGGATTCAGGCCATGGCAAAACAGTCTTGATCCGGCAGATGCTGATGCAGATCGAAGACCGGGGCGAGACCGCCATCGCCTACGATCCGGCGCTCGAATACGCGCCGCAGTTTTACCGCCCGGAACGAGGCGATGTGATCTTGAATCCACTCGACCAGCGCATGCCTTACTGGAAGCCGGGCGACGAAGTAAGGAACGAAGCCGAGGCGCTGACGATAGCAGCCTCGCTCTACCCGGACCGCCCCAACAAAGATTCATTCTTCAGCCGAGGACCAAGGGAGGTCTTCGCGCGCATGTTGATGTCGAAGCCGGGGCCGGAGGAGTTGGCGTGGTGGATGTGCCACGACGAGGAGATCGACCGCCTGGTCGAAGGCACCGAAGAGGCCTCGACGCTGGCTCACGATGCCGCTCCGCAACGGGAAGGGGTGCTCTCGGAACTGAAGATGGTGGGAAAGGTGTTTCGCCTGTTGCCTTCCGAACACGAAACCAAACAGCGCTGGACAACGCTGGAATGGTCGAAGGAACGGCGGGGCTGGCTGTTTCTGACTTCGACGCCTGAGACCCGCGAGCGCCTGGCGCCGCTCATAAGCTTGTGGCTCGACACCCTGGTGTTGCGCTTGATGAACCAAGGCCGGCCGGGACCGCGCCGGGTGTGGTTCGCGCTGGACGAACTGGCCACCCTACAGAAGCTGCCGCAGTTGCGCACCGCCATTACCGAGAACCGAAAATCACAGAATCCGGTAGTGCTGGGCTTTCAAGGACGGAGCCAGCTGGAGGTTCGCTACGGGCATGAAGCCGAAGCCATGCTCTCGCAGCCAGGGACGAAGATCTTTCTGCGCACCAGCGAGCCGCGGGCTGCGAAGTGGATCAGCGAGGCCATTGGGGAGATCGAAGTCGAACACTTGCGGGAGAGCCGCGCCGACGGCTACCGCAACCGGGGCGACGCCAAGAGCTACATGCTGGAACGGCGGGTGGAACCGCTGGTGATGGCATCCGAGATTACGGGATTGAAGAAGCTGCGGGGCTATCTGAAGTCGGGGAATCTGGTGGTCCGCCTCCGAACGCAACTTCAACACCTACCGGAGATCGCGCCAGGATTCATCGAGCGGACCATCACCGAACGATCGGAGCCACCGGTGAAACGACCCCAGCC
>DATDGP010000278.1:0-2850 GCA_036522035.1 Terriglobales bacterium | reverse complement strand
GGCCACGTTGGGCGCCATAATCGTCCTGTTCCTCTATCATTCACTTCACCGCACCGCCTAAAACCTGAAAGCGGCGAGCCCCGCTTGCGCGAGACCCGCCGCTTCCGGTGAAGTCCACCCGGTATTATAGTTTTATTTGTGGGTGGATCCATCCTCCGATATCTTCTCGACTTCTACCTGCTGCCGGCGTACCTTGTCGCGCAGTGTCCTAACGGTATCCGTGGTCTCTTTTCGAATCACCACTTCTTCGGCGATGTGTACGGACTTGCTGACCACGGGTTCCTCTGCCATCTCGGTAACGTCGATGGTCTTGTCGGCCCAGTCGACGTCCCGCACAAAACCAGCATCGGTGCTGGCCCGGCGAATCACCCGTGCGTGTTCTTCATGTAAGGTAACCTGCGCTTCGACGGGTGTTTCGGTGACGAACCGGCGGATCCTGGTTGTCCCTTCCTGGACCATGCGCTTGCCCACGTCTAACTGCTCCTCCGCGAGACGGAGGACTTCCTCGTTGGGCAGTGTTCGCCCGGCCGCCATCACGGCAGCGGGGGGCGGCGCAGTTGGCGCAGTTGCCTTGGGCACGGCCGTCGAGGAGATCAGGCCCTGCTGCAAGGCTCTCTTCTGCAAGTCCACCGCTTCGTGCTCATTCAGAATGCGGGTGGCTTTGGCTACGTCCGTTTCGGGCACCCGAATGGTCAAGACCACACCGCCGGTCTGAACCGAACGCCCGTAAACGGTGGCTTCGTGCGGCAGGATATCCTGGCCGAACAGGCGATGCCACAACCCGGGCTCGTTGAGCTTGTCTCCAGCCAGTGCCAGCGTCTTGTTGGTGATCAGGCTGATCTCGGATGGAGAGAATCCAGCGCTTTCCAGGTTCCGTTTGGCCGCCTCGGCGTGTAGTGCCGTGTCATAGAGTGTGACGATCTTTTCGTAGTTCATAAGATTTCCCCTCGTCGTTGATCCTGTCTGTGTCCGTTCGGCCTACCTTTGGCTAACCTGCAAGGCGACACGCCGGTTAGTGGCTCGTCCGTCGGACGAATTATTGTTCGAAAGGGCGTTCATCTCTCCAAAACCTTCCGTGACGAGACGATCCGAATTGATGCCCCTGCTGACCAGTTCAGCCTTGACGGTTGCGGCTCGCGCTCTGGACAGCTTCATGTTTTCTTCAGCGGTACCCACGTTATCGGTATATCCGCCGACCTTCAGACGGACGTTGGGATATGCCTTCAGGGTGGCCGCGATGTTATTCAACTGCTCGGCGGAGGCCGGACGCAGCACTTCCGAGCCCGAGTCGAATGTCAACCCGTTGAAGTCGATCCAGGAATTGGCGTTGGGGTTCTGAATGGAGCTCAGCAACTGCGGTTCCAGCCCCTTGGCTGGGATGTTGGTGTCAACGTTGTTGGTAGGTTCGGTGATCATACGGTTGGCTGTCCCGACCGGTTGCGCGATGTACACCACAGGCCTACGGGCGTGCGACCACATCCAGAGGCCTGCTAACGCCAAAGCAGCTAGAGAAGCCGCTCCAATCCAGGAATTGGAGTGTCGTTCCGGTTGCACCGATTGAGCGATGACAGGATTTACCGCCGATGCCGTGGCGCCGACGGCGTGCGGCCAGAATGTTTCACTCAAGCCGGCGGGCAAGGCGCTTCGAATGGTGCCGCTCTCTCTCTGAAGAATACCGCCCAGGTCTTTGGTGCTAAGACCTTCGTTCTTCATTCGCTTGCTCAAGAAGCCAATCACCATGGGCGCGGCCATGGCCAAGAGGGTTCTTGCCGAACCGGCTCCGATGCCGGATTCCCTGCTGAGGGCGTTGGTAACCGCAGTGTCACCGGTTCCGAAGATGCCCGACATCAGTTGCTTGGCCGTGCTAATCCAAGGGGAGCCTGGAGTTGCCAAGCCACTTGCCAACTTAGTCCAGGATAAATCGCCGGAGTTTTCCGGCAGCAGATTCATGATCCCGCGTAAAGCCCCGGTATCTTCGGCTTTGCCGGCAATGCCGCCGAGGACGCTTGCCACCGACGACTCCAGTCCTCGCGAAACACCTTGTTCGGATTCACCTAGCGAACTTGCTACCTGCGCCACGCTATTGTGATCCAGCGTATGTAGGAGCGAAGCAAACAGCGATTCCGCCATAACACGCCTCCTTCACTTTTCTCCCATCCAATGTCGAGACGCTCCCCGACCCTCTATCTGTTAGATATGGATGAACCGTCACGCTCGCTGGCGTAGTTTTTGTTTGCTGAGAGGATGCTTCAGGCCGCCTAAAGATATGAATCGGCTGGCTATTCAGGCCATCGCTCAGTAGTAGTACACATGAGGTCTCGATATGATTAGCGCTAGAGGAACCGCAATTCTCTGCGTTGGCTTGCTGGTCGCGCCGAGCCCGGAGTTTCTAGCTCAGCCGGCCCAAGTACCGGGAAATCAACAAAACCAGGCTCCAAGTCTGGCTGCCAGTCAGTTGGATAGCTTGGTTGCGCCGGTGGCGCTTTACCCCGACCCAATCTTGAGCCAGGTTCTCGTCGCCTCCACGTACCCTCTTGAAATTGTGGAAGCGGCGAGGTGGATGAAGCAAAATGGCAACCTCCAACCAAAAGACTTGGCGGCTGCGGCTGCCAAACAATCATGGGATGCCAGCATCCAAGCCTTGGTGGTTCTTCCCGAGGTGCTCACACGCCTGAATCAGGATGTGAGTTGGACGACCGATCTGGGAAACGCCTTCCTTGCGCAGCCGGACGACGTGATGCAGGCGATACAGCGAATGCGCCAGAAGGCTAGTGCGGCTGGAGCGCTGGAATCGAACAAAGAGCAGACAGTCACCACCACCACCGAGAATAATCAGCCGGTCATAGAGAT
>DATDGP010000277.1:0-3130 GCA_036522035.1 Terriglobales bacterium | reverse complement strand
GTACTTCCTGTCTTCCATCCCCGCCCGTTAGTCCTGATAGTTCACTTGCCGAAGAGATTCGGGTTGGCCGTGTTGCAGGAGTCGGCGAAGTAGCCCCCAGCGTCGGAAAGTTCGACTACGATAATCTGTTGCCGAGCATTGGGGCGGGACCGAGGGTCAACCTGAGCAAGAAGTACCAGGTGAACCTTCGTCTCGATGTCGCTCAGGGTAAGGATGGATACACCTGGAGTGGCGTGGGCGAAGCGTTTTAGTTCGGGCACAGGCGGGTCCCGGCCCAAAGGCTATTGAACGCGAGGTTCAAGATCCAGAACGCGCAGACCCGCCAGCTTTTGAAAACCCGCGAAGTCCCGATCCCGGGTAACCAGCGCGACATCGTGGTCGAGGCAACTCTGCGCGATGAGCGAATCGGCGAGTTTGGGCCGAAGGCGGCTATGGAAAAGCCTGGCACGCAACTTCCCCACGCGTTCCCAGTAACCTGTCGTGATCTCGAGTTGGACGATCTCGAGCAATGACTTTTCAACGGCCGGACTCAGGTCCGGGTAGCTGAGCAGCTCAGCCACGGAGGCCGGGGCTAGCACCAAGAGACCATCGGCTAACGCTTGATCAACCCGTTCGACGTCTCGCCCGTCGTCTCCTCGAAAATAGGCGACCATCGTGCTGGAGTCGGCGCAGATCACTCTTCGCCCCGGATTTCCTGCCACGTCATGCCCAGCTTCACTTTCCCGCGCAGGCGGCGCAGGTGCGCGTAGGCGTCTTGCGCAGCCAGGAGCTTCAAACCCATCCGGACGGTGGGCGTGACGCCACTCTTGGTTGCCCGCCTGGCCTTTTGGAGCAACTCTTCGGGGACGATCACCGTCAGCTTTGTCATCCGTTCCTTCGCCATAGCGGCATCTTAGCTGGGGAGATGCCATATGTCAATACGGCATGGAGACTGGCACCGCAAATCGGATTCTTGCTGCACCGAACCGTCGGCTTGATCGGCGTATTGTACCCATGCTGGCGCAGAGCGAAGCTCTGCGATCTTATCAGCGAGACGTACATCCGATCCAGCCGATCCATCGTCAAGGCGGACAAAACATCTAAGTGGGAGAACCCGAATCGACCAAGGCCGTTGATGGGATAAACTTGCCAGGGCTCGAAGTGGTGTCTAGAGATCCGCATGCCCATGAAGATTGACGGCCGGACTCCTCACGTCGTCCGGCTTGCGATGATGAGCGGTTCTGGGTAGAGTCTACTGGTGCCTCTTGGAGATGCTTCACAATCGGTGTCGCCAGCGCATTGGTCTAAGGATTTTGTCGAGCATCTTCGGACGGTCCATTTCACCCTGATGGCCGTCTGCATTGGCCTGCTCGTCTTGGCGTTCTTTCCGAGCCAGACTGAAATTCAAGTCGCGCACGACCAAGCGTCGGAAATCCTTGAAGTCGTCAATACCTGGGGCCGGTCCTTTCTTGACCGAGCGATCGAAAATGCAGTCGAGTCAGAAATTGCGACTGACCCATCGCAGTTCAGGGTTACCGAGGGCTCCGAGCCTAATTATCAGCATGCAACTTTTGACGTGGGCATCAAAACTCCCCACGGTACCGACTGGCTGCAGACATACCATACTTTCCCACCTAGTCTCCTGTCACAGAAATAAGTGAACTAAGTTCGGGCCGGCGGCGTCTAAGATACAGGAGGCTTAGGAACCTCCGCAAAATGACTTGAACAAGTTTCGCCAGTAGTATACCGTAGGGGCGTGCCCCGTACGGAAGGATTTCAAGATCGGCTGCTGACCCTGATGCCCCATCTCAATGAGCGGCAGCTTCGCTTGGCCGCCGCTTTGGAGGCGCGTTCGTTGGGCTACGGAGGTGTGTCGGCGGTAGCACAGGCGACGGGGATGGCGCGCGGCACGATTCACCGGGCGCTGGAAGAGCTCCAACATCCACAGGCGACGTCGGCTCGTGAGCAGGTGCGGGCGGGTGGCGGCGGGCGGAGGAAAATTGTTGCCGAGAATCCGCGGATTCTTAAGCGGCTGAAGAAACTGGTGGAGTCCAGCACGCGTGGGGATCCAATGTCGCCGCTGTTGTGGACCTGTCAAAGCACCCGACAACTGGCCGAGGCTCTGTCCCAAGAAGGGCATCGGATCAGTCCCGACACTGTAGGCCGGTTGTTGGGCGAGATGGGTTACAGCCTGCAAGCCAACCTGAAGACCTTGGAGGAAGGCGCAAACCATCCCGATCGGGACCGGCAGTTTCAGTACCTCAACCGCCAGGTGCGGCAATTCCTGAGGCGGGGCGATCCGGTGATCTCGGTGGACACCAAGAAGAAGGAACTCATTGGCCGCTATTTCAATAAAGGCCGTCAGTGGCGGCCGCAAGGGAAGCCGGAGAGGGTCAACATTTACGACTTTATTGATCCGGACGAACCCAAGGCGATCCCTCACGGGATCTACGATTTGGCCCGCAACCAAGGGTGGGTCAATGTCGGGTGCGATCATGATACCGCCAGCTTCGCGGTGGCCAGTATCCATCGCTGGTGGCGCTCCATGGGTCAAGAACAGTATCCTCAAGCTCGGGGCCTTTTGATTTGTGCGGACAGCGGAGGCAGCAACGGATATCGCGTCCGGCTCTGGAAGTATGAGCTGCAGTCGTTGGTGGACGAAGCCCATCTCGAGGTGCTCGTGTGTCATCTGCCGCCGGGGGCCAGTAAGTGGAATAAGATCGAGCATCGGCTGTTTTCGCACATCAGCATGAACTGGCGGGGGCGACCGTTGGTCAGCCACGAAGTTGTTGTGAAACTAATCGGAGCGACCATGACCAAAACCGGATTAAAAGTGAAGGCCAAATTAGACAAGCGCAGATATCCCCTGAAAGTCAAAGTAACGGACGATCAGATGCGCTCCCTAAATATCGAGCCTCACCAGTTTCACGGCGAATGGAACTATACCATCCGGCCAAGGAATCAACCCCCAAAGCCGTGAGAGGTTGTTCAAGTTATTTTGCGGAGTCTCCTTAGATGCGAACCGGACGCCCCAAACGACCCTTGGTTTTGACAGCAGATGAACAGGAGCGCCTTCAGTCGCTGGCTCATCGCGCCCGGAGCCAACCTGTGCTGGCGCGGCGCGCACGAGTGATCTTGGCCTCCGCCCAGG
>DATDGP010000276.1:0-27220 GCA_036522035.1 Terriglobales bacterium | reverse complement strand
GGTGAAAGCCACCAGGGATCCGGCGACGATCAGGTAAGCCAGCGCCAGCCAAGCGCCGCGGGAAACGGCTCGCGGGTGAAAGCCGCGGAACTCCCCGAGCGTTGCGGCCGCGAGCAAGAGTAAGACGCCGCCGGTGAGCATCTGGGCGCCGGAACTCATGCCTTTGGACGTGGGCAGAGGCACCTTGCGGCTGAGAGACGCGGCCACCGACCAGCTGATTGCGCCGACGATCAGGGCGCAGGCGCCGGCGGTATCAACCGGGGCTTCGGCAAAGGACATGAAGCTCCCGAACGGGAACCGTCCGACCGGCAAGTGTCCGACTAAGACGGCAACGCCCGCGATCCCGATCAGAAGCGCGATGGAGAGTCGCGCGGTAAGACGGTGCGTCCGCAGCAGGAGGATCTCCGCAAGGGCCATGAACGCCGGGATGGTCGCCATGATGACCGCGGTGATGCCCGAGGGCACGCGCTGCTCGGCCCAGAAAACCAACCCGTAATTAAGCACGAAGATCAGGACCGCCAGCAATGAAGCCGCGCTCCACTCTCGCGGCGCCGGCGAAGGCGTGCCCCGGGCGCGCATCCAGGTGTAGAGCGCGGCGCCAGCGACCAACACGCGCATGCCCGCGAGAAGAAACGGCGGCACCTCACGCACGCCGACGCGGATGGCCAGGAAGGTCGATCCCCAGACGACATAGATGGTCGCGAAGGCTAGCAGGATCTTCCATGCGCGAGGATGCGACGCTGGCGCTGATTCCATGGACGAATTAGATCATTGGGGCGGCGTTCAGGGAGCGGGAGTTGGCGATAAAAAGAATTTATAGACCCTACAGAAGTTGTCGCCCCTTAGGCCATTTTCAACGTTGCGTGGGCTCTACCAGAGGTCGACAAATCGCCGGGCTCGACGTGATCGGAAAACCCAGAAGCTCACCACTGATGATCACACTGATGAAACGGATAGGAAGAGACCAAAGACAACCGCCAACCACAACCACTAAAGGTCTGACGGCCAACTGCCAATTGCTAATTGCTCTTATTCATACCTCAACGCAATAATCGGATCCACCTTGGTTGCTCGGCGTGCAGGGATATAGCAGGCGGCGATGGCCACGGCGATCAGCATCAGCGCCACGGCGAAGAAGGTAATGGGATCGGTGGCGGTGACGTGGTAGAGCATGCTGGCCAACAGTCGAGAGAACGCGAAAGCTGCCATCAGGCCGATCGCGATTCCTAGAGCGATCAGCCGGGCGCCGCGTTGGAGCACCAGTCGCAGAATGTCCGGCGCGCCGGCCCCGAGGGCCATGCGCACACCCATCTCGTGGGTGCGCTGGCTCACGGCGTACGAGAGCACACCGTAGGTCCCGATGGCTCCCAGCAACAGGGCCGCGCCGGCAAACAAGAGGAAGAGCAGCGTGGCAAAGCGCTGGCGCGCGAGCGAGGCGCGGATGATCTCGTTCATGGTTAGTACGTTATAGACCGGCATGTCCGCGTCGAGGGCGTTCAGTTCGTGGGTAATCGCCGCGCGGGCTGCTTCCGGCTCCAGTCGGGTACGCACCCCGTATTCCATGCCCTGGACCAGCGAGTAGATCTGGTCGGGAACCTGCGCCATGGGAAAGTAGAATTGAGAACGGATGTTCGCCGTGTCATCCTGGGCTAGACCCCAGTGCTTCACGTGCTGCACGATACCCACGATCTCGCGCGGTTGATCGGCTTGGGGAAAATGCAGGATGAGATGTTGTCCGATCGGGTCTTGGTTGGGGAATACGCTGCGCGCCAGCTCTTCGTCGATCACCGCCACGTTGGGTGCGCTCAGGTCGTCCTGGTCGGTGAAGAAGCGCCCGCGCAGCAGGCGAATTCCCATGGTCTGGAGGTACTGTGGGCTGGTGACATAGAACATCGTCCAACTGTAATCCTTGAGGTCAGGCTTGGGTCTTTCCGCGACGTAGAACTGGGTTTCGCTGTCGTCGCTCATCATCAGGTCGGTGGTGGAGGCGACGGCTTCAACGCCGGAGACGTTCTGGATACGATCGAGCACGTTCTTGAGGAGTATCCGGACCTTGGCTGGCTGGTCGTAATGCAGGCGGGAAAAGCCCAGCGAAAACGTGACTACGTTATCCGGCCGGAATCCGGGATCGACCTTGGCCAGCTTCGCCATAGTTCGAATGGTAAGGCCGGAGCACACCAGCAGCACCAGCGCCAAAGCCAGCTCGGAAATCACCAGTGTATTCTGCAACCGATGATGACGGCTTCCGCCGGAGCCACGGCTGCCCTCCTTGAGAGTTAGGTTGACGTTGGAGCGCACCGCCTGCCACACGGGAGCCAGCCCGAAGAGAATGCCCGTGGCCATGGAGGTGATGAGGAGGAAGAGCGCCACGTTCTGATCGATGCCGATGGTCTCCGCTCGCGGCAGGCTGTCTGGTAGGGCTCTCAGCAGAGCGCTGGTGCCCAGCGACGCCAGGCCAAGTCCGGCGAGGCCGCCAAGCAGCGCCAGCAACACGCTTTCCGTGAGTAGCTGCGCCGCGATTCGCCGACGGGAAGCGCCCAGAGCCATGCGGACGGCGAGCTCGCGTTGTCGCGGAGCTACCCGGCTCAACAGCAGGTTGGCCACGTTCACGCAGGCAATCAGAAGAAGAAGTGCAACCGCGCCAAACAGAAGTCGCAAGGTACCGCGAATGTCGGAGACGGTGTAGTCCAGCATGGAAGTCATTGCCACGCCGACACCGGTGTTCGCTTCCGGATAAGCCGCGGCGAGCCGTTTGGCGATGGTGTCCATGTCGCTGGTAGCCTGCGTCAGACTCACGCCGGGCTTCAGACGGGCGATACCGCGCGAGCCTTCACGCTCCAACCGCTGCTTGAGCCACATCTCGTTGGTGGCCCCGACAGCGATAAAGACATCGCTCGGGCTATAGAACCAGAAATTCTGAGGCGCCACGCCCACGATGGTGTAATTGCGGTCATTCAGGCCGGCGGTCAAGTGAACGGTCTTGCCGATCACGTCATCACGCCCGCCGAAGCGGCGCTGCCACAAGCCGTAACTGATCAGGGTTACTGGGTTGGCGCCTTCGCGATCTTCATCGGGCCGAAGGTCGCGGCCGAGCACCGGACGCACGCCCAACAATGTGAAGAATCCGGCGGAGACCTCGCGTCCGTTGATGTGCTCCGGACCGCGGTCGCCGGTGATGGTGTAGTCACGCCGACGCCACAAACAGATGTCCTCGAAGCTATGGTTCTGGGCTCTCCAGTCTTTGAAATTCTCGTAGGCAACCGAAGAGCTCTCGAACCGGGCGCTGCGCTCGCTGACGATCAACAAGCGGTCTGGCTCATGGTAGGGCAGAGGCCGCAGCAGCACCGAATTCAGCACTGTGAAGATGGAAGTGTTGGCGCCAATGCCGACGGCCAGAGTGAGTACTGCCATCACCGCAAACCCGGGGCTTTTCGCCAAGACTCGGAACCCATAGCGCAAGTTCTGCCAGAAGACTTCCATGCTAACCTCCACGATCACGATAGGTCGCCTGAAGGGCACTACTGCTGGGGAAGAATACGTCGCCAACGGGCTAGCGGTTCCCGCACGCTCCGACAAATGAGCACCTGATCGGCCAAAGGAAACGATGGGGCAAGTTATTGAATTCAATCGTGCTATGTCTCGGGATGACAGGTTGGACGGCTAGTCCTGTGTGCGGTTTTGTAAGGCGATGTCCGGAAATGAGCAGCCCGCGCGCGCACGTGAAGCCCGAGCTAGGGCAATGTCTTAGCGATCTCCGGACCTTCATCGGCACCCGGCTTCGTCTGGGGCTGCAGGTGATAGCGCGTTAGCCCTTCTTTCAGACTTTCGAAGGCTTCTTCCGGAGAATCGGCGAAGGAAAAAAGCTTCAGGTCGTCAGCCGAGATCGCGCCGGAATCAACCAGGGCGTCGAGGTGAAGAACGCGGTTCCAATATTCCTTGCCGTAGACGATTACCAGGATTTTCTTCGCCAGTTTCTGAGTCTGGGCCAAGGTCAGGATCTCAAACAGTTCGTCGAGCGTGCCGAAGCCTCCGGGAAAGACCACCAGCGCTTTCGACAGATAGGCGAACCAGTACTTGCGCATGAAGAAGTAGTGGAACTCGAAATTCAGCTCCGGCGTAATGTAGGCGTTGGGGAACTGTTCGAAAGGTAGCCGGATATTCAGCCCGATGGTCTTGCCGCCGGCCTCGCGCGCACCGCGATTGGCCGCTTCCATAATGCCCGGGCCGCCGCCCGAGGTGACGACAAAACGGTGACGCCGTCCGGGCAGGGTGGTAGACCATTCGGTCAGCAGGCGTGCCAGCTTGCGCGCGTCTTCGTAATAACGGGACATCTCGACTCCGGCATGAGCGCGTTTGAGCGTGGCCTGTAGGGCATCGCGATCGCGGCCGCCGGGCTGGTTTTCTGGCGAGGCAGCGCGTGCTGCGCCGGGCTTTTCAAGAATTGTGAGTTTCTGTTGCGACTCAGTGAAACTGGCGAAGCGGGCCGAGCCGAAGAAGACTACCGTGTCCTGGATGCGCTCGCGGCGGAAGCGCGCCAGTGGCTCCGCATACTCCGAGAGGATGCGCAGGATGCGTCCGTCAGGACTCTCGAGAAATTCGGTGTTGAAATAGGCCAGCTGAGCCGGCGTGCCCTTGGTGTCGTCCGGCGGATTGTTGGGTTTATTGCTGTTGGTCATGCGAAATTTGGTCCAAGACGGGTGCAGGGGAGCCGGCTGGCGGACGGTCGTGATAATGAATCGCTTCCAGCACGCCCAACCAGATATCAATCAGGCCTACGCCGGACACCACGCCACGTACGAATCCGTGCTGCAGCCAGTGCTCGATGAAGGGCCAGCGCGAGACCCAGCCATCGTCAAACCAGAATCCTGACCACGGCAGGACCACCAGCCACACGCCCAGGGTCACGCAGAAGGCCACGTAGGTGATCGCGAACAAACGCTGCAACCACACGGGTGCGTCGGCAAATTCTTCGCCCGGCGAAGGTTCCGAAGAGGGATCGAGATTCGTGGAAGTAGGGTTCAAGATGCTGGGACTTAAGTCCGGTGTAAAGGAGATTCTACGATTTTAGAGCCTTAATGCGGCTGGCAACGTCACGAAAATCGATGTTGGATCCGTAAACTTCCATGAGATTGGCAAGGGCGGACTTTTTATCGCCCGAGGCCTCGAAAGCCAGCGCCAGATCATAATAAATGGCGCAGCGGCTCCCGTCATCCAGTCCCGGCAGGTGCAGGGCCCTCTGGTACCAGCGAACAGCAGCTTCCGGCGCTCCTTTATCTACCAGGCACTGCGCCAGCCAGGTATAAGCCTGGATGGGCTGCGAGAACGCGTTCCCGGCGTCGATGGCATGGCAAACCTTCTGCAACTCACCGATGGCTTCGTCGAGCAGCCCCATCTCTTTGAACGCGATGCCGAGGTTGTAGTGGGTCTCCGGATCTTCGGCGTCGGCTTCGACGGTTTCTTCGGCGAGTTCGGATTGCAGCTCGGAGAGAATGTCACTCAAAACGGAGGCTGATTCCTCGTCGCGCATGTCGCCGTTGACGCTGGCTTCGAGAACCGGCGTGCCTGCCGTGGCAGAAGCTGCAATGTACGCAGCCGCAGCTGGTGCGGGCGCTGCCGGCAGCGAAGGCAGAACGACTCTCGAGGGCGGAACCGGCTCCGGCTTGGCGCGCGGGACAAACTCCTTGAGCTCGGTCTTTTCGAGATCGACCACGAAGTCGGTGAGGATGTCTTCGGTGGTCTTCTCTTTCCTAGGCGAGTCCTTAGCGACGGATGCTGCGGCCCGAGGTGCGACAGGAGTGGGCGCAGCTCTGGGCCACGGTGGAGGCGGCCCAACGTCGAGAACGTCCTCGAGCATTTCGCTTTCACGTGGGACTCCAGCCAGCGCTGGTCTATCCGGCTTCGTCGTCAAAACGTGCGGCGCCGTGGCCACCGCCGATGCTGCCTGGGGCAGTTCCGGAGTCATGGCCAGAATATCGTCGACGGCGTGCTGCTCAACGCCGTCAACGTTTGAGGGTGCCGGGGCGAGGAGCGGCGGAGGCATATCCACCACGGGCACGTCGACTATTTCAAGAACCGTCGCGACCTCCGGCTCAGGCATTCCGGCCGGCTCCAGGACGACCGGTTCGGGCGGAGCGATTTCAGCGACCGGCTCAGGCGCGGGCTCTGGCGCGCTTTCCGGAGTGATCATGAACTCTTGTGGTTCTTCTGCAACCGGCTCGATGGGGGGCGTGGGGATCAGCGGAGGCGGCGGGGGTGAGGCGGGCTCAGGCTCCGCTGCAACAGCAGCCTTGGCTGCGGATCGCTTCTGTCCAGCGGAAATCGTAGCGATCAGCTCGGTGATCTCGGGCGCCTCCGGCGCGATCTCGGTCAAATCGAGGACTGCCTTCTTGGCTTCGTCCCACATCTCCTGTGCAATGAAGAATTTGATCTCCTGAATTCGTTCGGCGGGCGCGTAGCAAACCGGAGTGCCGCCGGATTCCTCTGCCTCGGCAACGGTTGCGGGCTGGGCCGCTTCATCGCGGATGGCGACGGCTTCCATCCCCTCAGCCGGAGCAGGCTCCACGGACAGCATGCTCTCCCATTCCGACGAGGTATCGAGTTCCGGTGGTGTGGCTTCTTTCGCAACCGGTTCAATCGCAGGTGTGGGTGCCAGCGATGGAGGTGGTGCGGTTGGTTCGGATGCGACTTCGACTGGGTCAGCCGGCATTACAGACGACAGGGACAAAGCGGGAATCTCGGCCGGCATCACCGTCGTCGCAGCAACATCGGCATCGCTCAGCAGGTGGTCGGGGACGTCAAACGAAAACTCCTGCACTGTCGCAGCGGCGGCCGCACCTACGCTCGATGGTGTTTCCGGTTCGGCCGGCAACTCCGGCACAACCGCAGCTTCGATCGACACCGGAGCAACGGCCACCGGCGGCGGCGGCGGAGCGGAGATCGTGATGCCACCGGGAACGCGCAACAGGTAGTTGTTGGCAGCTTCGGTATAGCGAACGGCTTCGGCCTCGTGTCCAAGTTCGCGGTAGATCTCGCTCAACACCTGGCATCGGCGGGCAGCATCGGCAAAGCGGGCTCCGCGAACGTAGAGCGCGGCCAGACGCTGGTTTAGCATGATGTCGTGTGGGGCCAGGGGCAGCGCTGCTTCCAGCGGCGGGATGGCTTTGTTGAAAACGTTGTAGGACGTGAATAGTTCCGCGTCGGTCAGGGCCGCTTCAATTGCTTTCTCGGTGGGTGGATCGTAGCTCTGGTGAACCACGGCCGCGCCCTGCTCCAATTCTTCCACCATGAAAGCCTGAGAGCTTTGTTCGGCACTAAGCGTACGCGTGGCCGGATCCTCGCCCAGCTTGGAGAGCATCTGCTTGTAATTCTGGACGTGCAGTGAGTTTTCAGGCTCCAACTCCGAAAGCTGGTGATAGAGATCGCGGGCTTCTCGGAACTCGCCCTTCTGAGCGCAAGCGTGGGCCTGCAGCTCGATGATCTCGGCGCTGTGGGACGTGTCACCGGTGCGTTGCAGAAGGCGCAGCATGGTGCCCAGCGCTTCCGGATTCTCGCGAATGCGGCCGATCAATGGATGAAGCAATTCCTGGAAGCCGGCGGAATCGGCGGCCATGAAGCGGTCGGCGTTACCGTCAAACAGGTTCAGGGCATCCGTGATCTGCTGATTGGCAATTTGCCACTGGGCCAGAGCGCTGATGCCGCTGATATCGTTGTGGACCGCGATCAGCTTGCTGGCCAGGCCCTCCACGCCTTCCGTCTTGCCAGATTGCAATTTGGCGCGCAGCAGGGCGCGCAGAGCGTCAGAGCGCGAATCGATATCGGAAACTTGCTCCAGATGCTCGATGGCGCCGAGATTGTCGCCGGCATCGGCGGCTATCATGCCGCGCAGCAGACGCGCGCTGGGGTTGTTAGGATCCAGAGACAGGACTTTGCCGAGAGCTTCCTCGGCGGCGTCGTACGAACCGCGCGCATGCAGCGCCTCGGCGGCGGAGTAATAAATGTTGCGAGCTTCGTCCTTTTTGCCCAGCTTGGTGTAGAGGTCAGCAAGCTTGGACTGAGTTGCCGCGTTCTCCGGATCGAGCTCCAGAATCTTCTGCAGCACGCGCGCGCCCTGAGCGTTGTCTCCCTTTTTGAGGAGGTGGTCGGCAACCTGCATGTATTGCGCGCGAGCATCGCTCAGCAGTCCTTGCTGGCTATAGAGTTCGGCCAGCTTCTGCAGGTCGTCGAAATCGCCAGGAGTCAGCCGGGTCAGCTTTTTGTAAACCGCGATCGCCTTTACGGTGAAACCGTCCTGCGCATACTGGTCCCCGACTGTCTTGAAGTAGGTGGCGGCGTGCTCGCTCTGGCCCACGCGGGCGCAAAGATCGCCAAGTGTGTTCAGGACCGTCAGATCCTTGGGATCCTCTTTGACGATTTTTTCGTACTCGGCAATAGCGTTCGGCAGCTTGCCCTGTTGGACAAACTTCTCCGCCGCTGCGAGCACCTTTGCTTTGTTAAATCCGAAACCAAGTGCCATAGCAAATCGCTAAACGAGAACGCCTTCCAGGGCCGGGGGAACCACGAACGCGCGTGTTTAGGGGCTAAAGTACCACAGAAAAATGGTGAAACCCAGCCACCAGCCCGAAACGATAGTGTATGTCAGCTATTTACCCTAGAGGTTCCGGCCTAAAACGCACTTTTCGGGTCTGTAGCGGGCCCCGAACCGAATCAGCGGTACTTGGCCCGGTTCCGAAACTCCTTGACTACGTGCTCCAAGAAATCCTCGTTATCGGCAGGTCGCCCTTCAGGACCGATATGCAGGCGCGCCCCGATCATCCCGGCGATGCGCTGGCCATTCTGCCGGCGGACTTCCGGGGGGATGTCGAGCCTGCGGGACAAAAAAGTCTCAATCAGTTCGGCTTCCTGCAGCGTCAGATTAGCCGCTTGGGGCATGGGCAGTCCGGCGGTCGGGGCGGTGTTGAAGAACAGGCTGGCCTCGCGGTCCGAGGATTCGTGTACCACCAGGGTTCCGGCCACAAGATCGCCGAGGCGCTGATTCCGGGAGGTGAGCAACATGGCGAGGACGCCGACTCCATAAAACCCTGGAAGATAATCCACGAGACGCACCAGGTTGCGGGCCACGACCTCGAAAGCATTGATCGGCCGGCCAGAATCTTTGATTACGCGGATGCCGGCCCAGCGCTTGCCGGGTGTCTGACCTTTCCAGAAGATTTCAAACATGATGTAGTAGCCCCAGAAGACCAGAAAGAACAGGAGCGTGGCCAGAGCGTCCACCCAGACGTCGTAACCTTTGCCGAGCAACGGCCGCGCCACCCACAGGGCTTCGCTGATCGCCACCAGCAGCATCAACGCGCCCAGAATCAGGGTGTCCAGAAAAGCAGCCATGAACCGGCTGCCGATGCCGGCCAGCACAAATTCCAGGTGCACCTGTTCTGGAGTATCGATGATAAGCTTGTCCACGATGATCTCTACCCATTGGCTGGAAAAGCGCCAAAGCCACTGGAACCGGCTCGAGGTCCTGCTCCATCAGAGTCAGAGCCAAGGCCTGAAGTCACTGACCCGTCCGGAACTTCAAGAACTGGGCTTGCTCTACCGTCAGGCTGCCGCCGATCTTTCCGCTCTACGCGAAGACCCCAGCGGTAAGTCTTATGCTCGGACTTTGAATCTTCTCCTCGCCCGCGCCCACAATACCATCTATTCCGGGCAGAAATCGAGTGCCCGCGGACTAGTGCACTTCTACCGGTATACCTATCCGCGAATCTTTCGCCGCAACCTTAGCTTGATCAACATCGCTTTCCTGTTGTTTGTCGCCGGAGCGCTGGGAGGCATGCTGCTGGCAATTACCCGGCCTGACTACATGCACATCTTTCTGGGACAGCGCATGATGGAAACTATCGAGCGGCGCCAGATGTGGACCGACTCCATCGTCAGCGTCAAGCCCGCGGCCTCCAGCCGAATCATGACCAACAACATCAGCGTGTGCTTTTTGGCTTTTGCCTACGGTATCACCGCCGGGGCCGGTACCATCTTCATGATGATCTTCAACGGCGTGCTAATCGGCGTGATCGGAACAGCGTGTTGGCTCAACGGTATGAGTCTCTCGCTGTGGAGTTTTGTGGCGCCCCACGGCGTGCTGGAGCTGCCCGCGATTTTCATTGCTGGAGGCGCAGGACTGCGCATCGCCCAGGGTCTGCTGTTTCCCGGACTGCTTTCGCGGCGCGACTCGCTGGCCCACGCCGGCGCCGAAGCCACGCGATTGCTCCTGGGTGCGGTTCCGGTGCTGATCGTGGCGGGATGCATCGAAGGATTCGTCTCGCCGTCGCCCAGCATTCACTGGCAGTGGAAGTTCACGATGGCTGCGGCCACCGCTGTGATTTTCTTCAGTTATCTTTTCTTTGCCGCACGCGGCGGCGCTCCCAAACCTTTGGCGCAGAGCTTGACCGAGGGGGGAAGCGAGCCGCTGCCGGTGTGGTTTGGACAGAAGTAAATTTGAGCCCAGAGTTAGAGGTGCCTTTTAAGCGTCGATTTGCCCCGTGTAGCACTTAACGGACGGCGGGCGTTCAAGCGCACCAGGCAGCCACAGGTGTCAAACCAGCCATCTCTGATCCTATGAGTGATGGCCATCTACCGGGTTGCGCCCGGCCCCCGGGCTTGCTAGGATTTCATTCCATGCGACCACTGCACATCTTTCTTGTATGGATCTTGGTTCCCGTTCTTGCGCTGGCAGTAACCAGCCCCGCGGGAAAATACGCTGGCACGTGGGTCGGCCAGCAAAGCGATGGCGGCATCAACATCGTTCTCGCCCAGGCGGCGGGCGATTGGACTGCTGACGTTTCGTTCACGCTGGGCGGTCAGGAAGTGAAGTGCAAGACGGTCCGTATCAAGGTCGACGGCACCAACCTAGACTTGGCTTATGAATTCAATGTCGGCGGCCTGCAGGCGACTTCGACCGTCACCGGGAAGTTTGACGGTGACAAACTCGAAGGCAAGTACTCCACCAAGAGCGCAGAAGGCGCTGACGTAGACCAGGGAACCTTCAAAACGACATTGACAAAGTAGGATCGAAAGACCCTTGCCATCAATCTCACCGATTCCCAGGGTGGGAGAACCCAACTCGGCCGATCGGTGAGAAATTCACGAGCCAAATCTCCCTTCAAAAGAATCCCATCCAGGAACAACTCACCATGCCGAGCCCGCATCTTCGGATTCTCAGCCCGGTTTTGCGCGAAGCCGAGCATGGTTGTCTTCGCTAGTCAATCGGGAGCATGTACCTGTGTCTAAGGTTGCACTGGCCATCCGGGCAGTTGCCATCGACCGGCTTAGCATAAGGACATAAGTCGTCGTGATATGGCATTCTTGCCTGAACTGGCCTGCGGTACATCATCCTCAGAACGGAGAACATGTGGCGGTCCCTCGTTTTAACTACGAGCTCACACCAGCCCGCAAGGACAGGCATATTCTCAGCCTTTTCCTGCACCTCGTGGGACTCATCCTCTTCATCAAGCTGGCGCCGCTGATTCCCGGGCCGCAGATTGAAGTCCCGCACGCCAACCTGACCTTGTTGTACTCGGCCCCGGTCCTGGTCGAACAACCACCGGCGCCAGTTGTCAAGATTCTGCCACCGTCGCCCAAGGTGCTGGCGGCCTTGCCCAAGATGGTGACGCCTCGAATCGAACCCAAAGTCGAAGCGCCCAAAGTTGAAATGCAACCCAAGCTGGACCTCGTGAAAGCGCCCACCATCGAGCGCCCCAAGCTGGAACAGAGAGTCGTGACCGGTGCCTTCGCGACAGCAGACAAGGCGAAGCCGGAGGAGATCAAGAAGGAAGTCATGCCGGCCGAGTTCCCCGGAGCCTCGCAACAAGCGATGTTGAACAAGCCGGCGCGTGAGGTGCAGACCGGAGGCTTCGGTGATCCGAACGGGACTCGCGGTACTTCGGACAAAAAAGGGCCGGCCACCATGCCTGCGCTCGGCGCTTTCAACATGCCCGCAGGCCCCGGAAACGGGAACGGCACGGGAGGTTCTCGCGGAGCCCAAGGGACCGTCGCCAGCTCTGGCTTTGGCGACGTTGCAGGCGGCGGCAATGGTGTTCGCCAACGGCAAGGGCAAGGCACGGTGATGACCGCCGGATTCACCCCGGCGGCCGCGCCACAGGCCGCTCCCAAACCCAGAACTGAAGTAAAAGCCCACTTGACGCCGGTGGAGATTCTCTATAAGCCGCGCCCGGCTTACACCGACGAGGCCCGCCAGCTCCACGTCGAGGGCGAGGTCCTGGTGGAAGTGATGTTTACCGCTGCCGGCCAGCTCGAGGTCCGCCGCGTGGTCAAAGGGCTGGGGCATGGCCTGGACGAGTCGGCCCTGCGCGCGGCCCAGCAAATTCGATTCCGTCCCGCCCAGCGCGATGGCGAACCGTATGATTCGGCGGCGCTGGTGCACATAGTTTTCGAACTCGCCGAGTAAGTTCCGCAATCATTTTGGAGGACACGATGCGTTGGGTACGACTGATTTTTATGTTTGCCTTGATCACTACTCTCGGAGCTGTCGCGCAGCAAACCACCGATAGCACTGACTCGTCCTCCCAGGATTCAAGTGCTGTTGGCGTTGTGGTAACGACTACCAGCAAGGATGCGCCTGCGCCCAAGGACCCACCGGCAACGAAAGATATGTCGACGGCAGCAAAAGACGTGCCCGGCCAGATCGCCCAGCCCGCGGCGCCACTGCGAGTGAGTGAGGTCGCCGACCGTGTCTTCGCGCGCGAAGCAGGGCTGGTCGAGAACATGCACCACTACACCCCGTTGGTCGAAACCTACGTCCAGAACCTGAAGCCGGATGTGGACCTGGTCACCGTGCCCGGCAGCGACAAGTACTTTCTGGGCCGTCTGCTGCTGAGCGGGCAAGGAATCACGGACACGGCGTTTAAAGACAACAATCGTGCCTCGTTCGGCTGGCAGGTGCTGGATCGGCTGAACAGCTTTTTCCGTATGACGTACCACCAAATCGGATTCTTGCAAATGGTCTTTCTGAACGACCACTTTGACGCCGAGCACTACGAGTTGCGTTACCTGCGCCGGCAATTCCTGGGCGAAGTCCGCGTCCTGGTATTTGACGTGGTGCCGAAGTTACACAAGGAAGAGCCATATTTCATGGGACGGATCTGGGTAGAAGACCAGGATTACAACATCGTCCGCTTCAACGGAACTTACGGTCCCAACGACGACACGGCGTTTTATCTTCACTTCGATAGCTGGCGCGTGAACATGCAGCCGGGCCTGTGGCTGCCGGCCTACATCTACACGGAAGAATCTGATGCCCAGTATTCCGCATTCCAGTCCGTAACCATGAAGGGTCAGACGCGTCTGTGGGCTTATGACCTCAAGCATTCGGGACGGCAGTCCGAGTATACAACCATGCAGGTGGACTCCGCCGATGTCACCGACGACAGCGGGCGCAGTGCCAACGAGATCAATCCTCTGCAGAGCCAGCACATGTGGGAGCGCGAGGCCGAGGATAACATTCTGGACCGCATGGAGCGCGCCGGCGTGCTGGCGCCGGATGGAGAGGTTTCCAAGGTGTTGCAGACGGTGGTGACGAACCTGGAGATCACGAACAGCTTGACGATCGAGCCTGAAGTGCGTTGCCGCGTACTGCTGACCACGCCACTCGAATCGTTCACGGTGGGCCACACCATCGTGTTAAGCCGTGGTTTGCTAGACGTGATGCCCGACGAAGCCACGTTGGCAATGGTTCTTGCGCAAGAACTGGGACATATTGCCCTTGGACACCGCGTGAACACCAAGTACTCCTTCGCGGACCGCATGCTCTTCCCTGACGAGCGCGTGTTCAGGCAGATCGGGCTGCTCCAGACCGATGACGATGAGCATGCAGCCGATGCCAAAGGCCTGGACTTGCTCGAAAAGTCCCCTTACAAAGACAAACTCAATACCGCAGGACTGTTCTTGCGTGCGCTCGAGAGCCGCAAACACAACCTGACCTGGCTGATCAGCCCCCACTTCGGCAATCGCTTCACGCGCAGCAACCTGGTACACCTAACCGCCGAAGACTCGGCGCCGCAACTAGAGCAGCGCAGCGTCGCTCAGCTCCCCGCACTACCGTTAGGCAGCCGCGTCAAGCTCGATGCCTGGGACGATCACGTGGAGATGCAGAAGGGAAAGCAGGCGTCGCTGGTCTCGCCCCGCGACAAGATGTCATTTGAAGTCACGCCCATGTTTCCGAACCTGGTGCGGTATACCACCCCGGCGAGCAACAGCGTGGCGACCACAGCGAAGACGCCGCAGTAGTCTCCTGGCGAATCTCGCGAGGACGGGACCTAGAACGTCGCAAAGTTAACCATCGAGCCCGCTGCTTCTCTAAAATCGGCCTGGGCACCTCGATGCCGGCCAGGGGAATCGCCGAGGCTGGAAGGCGCTGTGCCAGACCCCCAACCAGCAGTACGACAGCAAAACGTCCTGAGCAGAATAGTCTCGTCCAGGATGGCGGCACCGAGTTCGAGGAAGATGGTCGCGCCTCGTGGGGTTTGGGAAGCGTGTGAGAGTGGTCCTTCGACCACGCTAGATGAGATTCCTTTCCTTCACTTCCAGGTACTGGTTCACTAGCGTGGTGGTCAACACACTCGGTGAAACCTCCAGTGCCAGAGCGCCGCGGGTGCGGATGCGCCCCAAAAGAGCCTCCCGACGATGGATCAGTTCCTGCGCCGCCGCGACTTCGAACATATCGCGCGGACTCCGGGGATATTTCAGGGACAGCGCCAGCAGATCGGTCTGCGCGATCGCGACAAAGAGCAAAAGATGTTTGGCGAGAACCTGTGATGCGCTCTCGATGACCTCCGGGGTCATCGAGGTGTCAGCAAGATCAGTGATCCAGATGATCAGCCCGCGCTGCTTTTGCAGTTGCAACAGTGCTGAGGCTGCACGCAGGTGATCAGCTTCAGCGACTTCCTCGTGCGCCGAAGCCAGGCCCTCGAGAATCGAGCGAAGATGGGGTAGTCCGCGGCCCAGCCCGACCCGTTGCTGGACGCTGCGACCATACACCAGCACGCCGACGCGGTCGCCCGAGTAAAGCGCGATCTGGGCAAGCGAGAGCGCGGCGTTGACGGACAAGTCCAGTTTGCTCAGTTCACCGACACGGGCGCGCAGCAGACGGCCTGCATCCATCACGATCCATACGGCCTGGCTACGCTCCACCTGAAAGAGTTTGGTGATGTGCTTGCCGCGTCGGGCCGTAGCCGTCCAGGAGATGTTGCGGAATTCGTCGCCCGGCTGGTATTCTCGCAGGCTTTCAAACTCGCGGCCCACGCCGCGCTGTCGGATCAAGCGCTTCTCGAGCTCGATCTGGCGGGCCCGGCTGAGATAAATGTTGTGGCGCTTCGCTTCTTCGAGATCGGGAAAGACGCGTATGGTCTGGTCAAGCCCTGCCTGGGCCCAACGTTCGGCGAAAAGCGCCGGGCTCTGATAGCGCAGATACGCCGCGCCGAGCTTGACGTCGCCGCGCTGTAGCGGGCGGACGTAGTAGCTAGCGGAGCCGAGGCCAAGGGGTGCTGCGCGGATTTCGAGCGTGGGCGGTCCAGCGCGCAGGGCGCGGGGCACATCGTCCAGAACACGGCACACCACCGGCCTGCGTCCCTGATTTTCGATCTGCAGGATGATCTCCAAGTCGTTGCGTAGTGAGGGTGGTCCGCCCCAGGACCGTTGCGCCACCAGTTGATGCGGGGCGGGCAGCTGAATCAGATCGACCACCCAGCCAATCACGGCGCAGAGATCAAACACCGCCATGATCAGCAGAAAGCGCGCGTCCCAGAAAGCAGGGATAGCCCACAGCAAGCCCAGCAGCAGGACCAGAAAGAATCTGCGCCCGAATCCCACACCCAAGCGCTTCGCGCGTCGCGCGGGCGAAATCACCGGCCGCGGGAGAAGATTAGCCGTTTGCACTACTTGGGCACCTCCACTGAGCCGACGATCTCGCCCAGGATGCGGTCGCTGTCCAGGCCTTCGAGTTCGGCTTCGGGCTTGATGATCACGCGGTGGCGCAACACCGGCAGGGCCGCAGTCTTCACGTCGTCGGGGAGGAGGAAGTCACGGTCTTCAAGCGCGGCTACGGCCTTGGCGACCGCCATCAGGCTGACCGCGGCGCGGGGGCTAGCGCCCAGCGACAGCGCAGGCCAGTCGCGGGTACGACGGACGATCTCCACGATGTAGCGAAATAACGCCGGCTCCACGCGGGTATTGCGCACCTCGATGCGCGCATCGGCGAGATCCTGCGCAGGCAGCGCCGCCAGTTGCGCAGTTTGGAAATTTTGGGGGTCGAAGCCCTTGTGATGGTTCTCAAGAATGGCGATCTCCTGGTCAGCCTGTGGATAGGTGACCTTGATCTTCAAAAGGAAACGATCCAACTGCGCTTCGGGCAGCGGATAGGTGCCTTCGAACTCGATGGGGTTCTGCGTGGCGAAGACCGTGAAAAAGCTAGAGAGGTGGTGAGTCGAGTCGTCGATGGTAATCTGGCGTTCCTCCATGGCTTCGAGCAGAGCAGCCTGCGTGCGAGGAGGCATGCGGTTGATTTCGTCGGCCAGCAAGAGGTCGGTGAACAACGGCCCGCGGTGCAACGAAAAGGAGCTGGTGGAAAGATTGAGCACGTTGCTGCCGATGATGTCGGCGGGCATGAGGTCGGAGGTGCACTGCACGCGCCGAAAATCCAGGTCAAACAACTGCGCGAAGCACTTGATGACCAGCGTCTTGGCGATACCCGGTACCCCTTCCAGCAAGGCGTGGCCTCCGCAAAGAATGGTTAGCAGGCACTGGTTGATCATCTCTTCCTGCCCCACGATGACTTTGGCCAGTTCAGTTCGTCCGTGTGTGAGCACCCGGGACACTGTCTGCATGAGAAGTGATCTCCTGTCGTTCGAAAGAAATGAGCTGCAAGCGGCGCGTATGAACATTGAGCTGCTGCACCAGTTTCAAGACCGTGTCTTCCCGCAACTCAGGATCGTACATCGCGGTCTCGATCGCCTGCAGCAACTCCTGCACGTTGTCATCGCGGTAGCTGAGACGGTAGCGTACGGCCCGCGCGAGGTCGTGGGCAGGAATGTCGGTCTTCAAACCCAACTGGCGCGTGGCCAGCATGCGGAAGCGGGTGTACGGGACCTCCAGGGCCACGCGGACAGCGCGGGCGCGACGGTAGAGCCCTCCCAACGTCTCCACAAACTCAAGTGGCGACAGCCGTGAAGGCTCGCTGGCGGGATAAATTGGGCCATTGCGGCGGGAGTAAGTGAATATCATAGCCAGCACGATCAGACCGCCTTGCGCCAGTCCCCACATTATCGGCGCGGCGGTTAGGTAGGAGGCGATCGAACCTCTCGAGCTGTGAAAGTATTCGTCCCACAGGATTCGCGTCGGCCCCGGCTCTCCCAGCGAGCCCAACAAAAGTTCGACGTTACCGGCGCTTTTAATGCCTGCGTTGCTGAGCGGCGTACTGGCTGCCCACCAGACGACCTCACCCTTGCCAACCTTGTAGGAGACTACGATGGGACGGTCATTGTCAGAATAATGGACCATAACGCCAGCGCCCTGCCGCCGCCAGTAAGCCGTAGGCGACATGCGGATAGGTCCACCCCGCGTCAAGGTACTCACTGTCTGCGGCTGATAGAGTTTGGGGATCGGTTCGGGGACAGGCTCCTCTTCGGTTTCTACATGAGGAAGGTAAGAGCTTGCCCGCGATCCGGTAATCAGAATCTTCCCGCCGCGGTTCAGGTAGGACTCAAGGGAGAGCCTTTCATCGCGCGACGGCGCCTGCAGCGGTGAAGCCAAAACCAAAACGGTCTGGGCCGGCTCCACTGGCAGCTCTTCCGGCGGCTGCTCCCATCGTACGGTGTGGTAACCCAGCTCACCTAGCAAAAGATAGGCAGCCTTGGCGCCGCTGGAATGCGCTGAATAAGTGTTCGGCACTCCGGAATCGCGCTCCTCGTTGGAAGAGAGAAGGGCCAGGGCGAGGATCATCGCCAGGAAGATGAGGGACGCCCACGTCATCAGGCGACGATCGGATTTATCGAGCCTCAGCGGCACCCTAGCTTCTCCAGTAGCGCCAAAGCTTCGTTGAAATCCGATTCCTGAGTATGGTTGTACCCGTACCATACGCGTTCCAATTGGCGCGTGAGTGCGGCCAGCGCGGAATATTTTGGATTGCCGGTGCGCACCAGCCGCAGGTACTCCCGGGGAGTGCGGGCGAGGTTCGGCTTCCAGGCGCCGTGTTCCTCGAGGAAAGAGATGCCGGCCCAGTAGGCCATGTGGATCGCGTTGCGCCAATCCTGCTGTTGGGCCAGGGTCTGGGCCTGAGCCAGCCACACCTGCCAGCTCCTGGCGGAGGGGGCAAATGGGATGATCTCGCGCGGCGAGTCTTCCTGGCGACGCCCGCGCAGCCGGCGCAAAGTCCACACCAGCATGACGGTCAGGGCGCCAGCAATGATCGTGTAGATCACCACCTGGAAGTAGTTGAAGCCTGCACTCCCTGCCCCCAACCGATTCAAGAGGCGTATCAACCATCCGAAAAGCCTGGCCAGAAGCACGTCTTTGGGGTTGGGGCCCTCCAGGCTGCGAAATTCACGTTGCGCCAGGATGGCGTCCAGCTTGTCGTGAGCTGCGGCCGGCGGCCGGCGTTCAAAGGATGAGGCGTTCTGACTGAGCGTGTGTACGTAGTCGCCGATTTGCGGAAGTTGGAGGGCGCGCTTTTGGGAATCCGCCTTCGAGAACTCGGCGAGATCGGCCTTCAGGTCGTGGTTGTTGACGGAGACCTCGCCCGCAGGGGTGCGAACTGTTATCTCTTCGGGGATGGAGCTCTCGACGGCACCAGCGTCCTCCGGGTGATCGCGGAGTGAGTCCACGCGCTCGCTTATGTCGGCCAGCTGACGGCGGTATTCATCTAGCGAAATAGCAGAAGCTCGAGCCAGGGCTCTCGCGCCCGTCAGCACCAGGACTGCGGCGGCGATGACGAAGGCAAGAGAGAAGCCACACCAACAATGGCCTGTCGCTCTTTCATCGGGGTCGGACCTACGATATTCAGCGCATTGAATGCTCCGACCCGATTTTCGCGTCACCACGCCCACGCTCTCAAACTTGGAAGAATACATTTCTCACACAGGTAACTCTTGGCTGCGATCACCAGCAGTCGTCTGTTTCTCGTCAACGGCAGCAGAAATGACCTGGCGTTTCCATGCTTGGACAAAGGGCGCTCTAGCTGGAACTCGCGGAAGCAGCGGCCTGACTTCTATCCGGGGACAGGCTCTCCATCATCAATTGCAGATCGAAAGCTTCCTTGCGTACGCGTTCATCATAGTAGACCAGAGCTATTGCGATCGTAGCAACGGGTCCAGCTAAAGTCTTGCCCAGGAATTCACCAAGCTGGGCAAAAAACAAGTAGCCCGTGCTCATCGGTCCCGCCTTCATAGCAAACGGATTGGCGAAGAAGAACGCTGGCATCTGCAGAATGGAAGTCAGGCCAATGCCCAGCAGGACGGTCAGCGCAAAGATGCAGAAGATTCTCCAGAAACTTCCATGGCTGAGAAACTTGCTTCGGATCATCGCGTATTTCGCAGGTAGACCCTCCACGGTGCACGCGGGCACGGCCAGAGCGTAACGACAATAGGCAAAGACTGCCCAAATAAAAGCCCCGAAAATGCCGATCAAACCCAGGAAGGCGGACATGACCAGACCGATCATTGCTGCCGATGCGGCACCCGCGCTGCGGAGCAGAAGCGGCAAGCCTATCGCTGCTACGATTAGCAAGACATACGCTCCCACGAATGGGGCCCAGGCAATGAAGAAAATCCGCACGATGACCCAGAGGATCCTCCAGAAGATAGATTTGATCTTCTGGTACGACTCCCGAATGGTTGTGGTCTTGCCCAGATGTACCATGGAAACGGCGTGGATCGTAGCTCCGGTGGCAATCGCGTTTCCTATGGCCAGGACAATGATGCCGATGACTGCGTTGACCGCGATCCGTACGAAGAACGTTCGAAGAAAGGCGGGATCGAACGATTTTGGATCCGGCATAACCGGAGTTCCCATGAAAACCAATAGGATCAAGCTGGCGAGGAGTGTCAGGCCGGGGCCGACCACAGCGATGCCCACAAAGAGCAGAAAGTTCTTCTTGTAGAGTTGAAAGGTGCGGTCCAACACCTGCGAAGTGGTCAGGGGCCGCAAAGCTGCGTCCATATATGGATGTCTCCCCCTCTATTTGAGGCTGATAGTAGCACACCAAGCGCAGAAGGTTTGGAGGGGATTTCGCCTTACTGTTACGATGGGCAGCTTGTCCAAGGGGGTCATCATGA
Source organism: Terriglobales bacterium (assembly GCA_036522035.1). Taxonomy (GTDB): domain Bacteria; phylum Acidobacteriota; class Terriglobia; order Terriglobales; family Acidobacteriaceae; genus Angelobacter. The sequence goes on along the minus strand of DATDGP010000276.1, from coordinate 6,890 downwards.
GGAGTGTCTCTGTCGTCGTCATGCTGCTGGTGTTGGTTTCGCTCGCCGCCGGTCAGAGCCAAGCCGGAGCGTCCGCACCCGCACATTACCTGCTCTGCGGGGCAGTGTTCCAGCCGGAGAGCGGACAAATGCGTCGTAATGTGCTGATCACTATCCAGGGCGACCGTATCAAGGAAGTCCGGGAGAACACGCAAGCGCCGGCAGGAGCGCCGATTATCGACCTTGCCGATCACACGTGTCTTCCAGGGCTGATGGACACTCACACCCACACCTTGCTGCAGGGCGACATCACCCCCGCCGATTACGACGAGCAATTGCTGAAACAGTCGACAGCGTACCGTGCCATCCAGGGCACACGCTCGGTGCGCCGCGCCCTCGAGTACGGATTCACGACCATCCGCGACCTTGAGACCGAAGGCGCAGGATACGCCGACGTGGATTTGAAGAAGGCCATCAACAACGGCGTGATTCCCGGTCCGCGGATGAAGGTAGCCACGCGCGCTCTCGATGTGACTGGCGCCTACCCGCTCTCGGGATACTCCTGGGAGATCCATGTGCCGCACGGCGTCGAGGTGGTAGACGGAGCCGACGAGGCCCGCAAAGCGGTGCGCGAGCAAATCAGCTTCGGCGCCGATTGGATCAAGGTCTACGCCGACCGCAGCTACTTCGTCCGCCCCGACGGCGTGCTGGATGACATCCCAACTTTCACCATGGACGAGCTGCTGGCCATCGTCGACGAAGCTCATCGCCAGCATCACAAAGTGGCATCGCACGCGATGGCGCTGAATGGAGTACACAACTCGGTGGAAGCCGGAGTGGATTCCATCGAGCACGGCAATTACATAAGCGATGCCGATCTCAAGACTATGGTCGCCAAGCGCATCACGTATGTTCCCACTCTTTACGTCGGTGAGTACGTGGCCCAGGGCCGGGCCGCGGCGGGAGCCAAAGTATGGCTGGATATGATTCCCATTCACGAGGACACATTCCGCCGCGCGCTCGCAGCTGGCGTGAAGATCGCATTTGGAACTGACGTGGGCGGCTTCGACTGGGGGATCAATCCCGCTGTCGAATTTCCGATCATGGTCAAGTACGGCATGACGCCGGCCCAGGCTATCCGTTCAGCCACGATCAACTCCGCCGAGTTGCTCGGCGTCGAGAACGACTCCGGCAGCATTGTGCCGGGAAAGTATGCTGATGTGGTGGCGTTGAAGGGCGATCCAATCGCAGATATCCGACTGCTTCAGAAAATCGACTTCGTAATGAAAGGCGGGGAGGTATTCAAGTCCGCAGGGCGTTGATAGCGGTCGTCCCGCCCATTTTCCGGTCGAAGTTGTTTTTTCTACGGTCACGCCACCATGGCTATTTCGCCGAGAGCAGCCACGCGGGCGCTACCGTCTGGCTGAACGGGGCATCGGTGGCGAACGTCAGTGTTCCGTCCGGGGCTCTGAGGAACGACATTATGTTTCTGGCGCCGGAGTTGGCGACGAAGACGAACTGGTTGGTAGTGCTGAGCGTCACGAAGACCGGCTGCGTAGCTGTAACCGCACCGCTTCCTCCCGTCGCGTATGGCGATCCGGCAAGCTGGGTGAGCACTCCGTTGGCGATCATGTAGGCGGAAGTATCGTTGGAACCGAAATTCGCGGTGTACAGGAAGGTGCTGCTGGCGTCTACGGCCACGGAGACAGGTTGTGTTCCCGCGGCAAAAGGAGAGCCGGCAACTGGAGTCAGCGCGCCCGTACCCTGGATGCTGAAACTCAGCACACTGTTTGTACCCTCGTCGGCCGCGTACAAGAACATTCCTTGCGGATCGATCGCCATTCCCATGGGGTCAGTACCGGAGGCAAAAGGCGAACCCGCGATCGGCGAGAGAGAACCGTCGCTGCCGATCGCAAAGCCGGAGATTACGCCGCTCGTCCCGCCTGCCACATACAAGAAGCCCGCCGTCGGAGAAACCACCAGGAACTGGGGATTGGCTGGGACTGAAAACGGAGACCCACTGATTTCGGTCAACAGTCCACGCGTGGCATCGATGCTGAATACGGAGATGTTGCTGGACCCCTGGTTGAGAACAAACAGGAACTGGCTTTTCGAATCGGCGCCAACGCCGATAGGGTTCGTGCCCACCGGGCTGGGTAACACCGCCGTTCCCACTGGAGTAAGGACTCCATTCACATGGTCAAGATTGAAGCCGGATACTGTGTTCGAAGTGGAATTGGCGACGTAGATGAAATTCTTCGATGCCGTTTGGGTCATGGCCACGGGAATCGGGTTGGTGGCCACGCTCGGCACGCCTAAGGACCCAAGCTCCCCTGTGGGCTGCTCTCCTAGCGCGATGATGCTGTTGGAACCCTGTCCCACCACGAAAAGAAACGCAATGGGAGTGAGGCCGTTACCGTTGCTCGAGCTCTTACCGCAGCCCGCGATCGCAATCATTATGAGCAACGCCGTGGTGCGAAACAGTGCCTTCATTCTTGTTCCTGCCTTATCTATGAAAAATGAATTCCGGGCCGGCGGAGACGCTGCCGCTGCTCATCGCCCGGCCAAATCGTTGGATTTTCCTGCAATTCAGTCTAGCTGGTTTGGCGGGTTCCTGCCCAGAGGGCAGGGCTATTTCGGCTTGGGAGCGGCCCTAGGGCCTACGACCGGCCTTAGAATGAGACCGTGCATGCCCCTGCATCCGTCCGTCTACTTACTGACTCGTCCGGCGAGCCGCAGGTGCGAAGCTTTCTTCATATTCCTGCCGAAGAGAGTGGAGATGGTTTAGTACTCACGCACGGAGCGGGCGCCGACTGCCGTTCGCGTCTGCTTACGGCGGTGGCCGGTGCCTTTGCCGAAGCCGGGTTCTTGGTCCTCCGCTGCGACCTCCCCTTTCGCCAGCGAAGGCCACACGGACCTCCATCTCCTGCCACTTCGGCCCTCGATCGCGAGGGCTTGCGGCGTGCGGTGGGACTCTTGCAGAAAGAGACTCATGGGCGAATCTTTCTTGGCGGACATTCCTATGGTGGGCGGCAGTCGACGATCCTGGCGACGGAAGATAAGAGCCTTGCTGCCGGGCTGCTCCTGCTCTCCTACCCGCTGCATCCGCCGAGAAGGCCGTTACACCTGAGAACCGCCCATTTTACCGAGCTGGCTACCCCCGCGCTCTTTGTCCACGGATCGCGCGATCCCTTTGGCACTTTGAAAGAGATGACCGAAGCGCTGCAGCTGATTGCGGCGTCCACCCGGCTTCTGGAGATCGACGGGGGTGGACATGACTTGCTGCCACGCAACAGCGCCGCCGAAGTGCCGGCGCGAATCGTGAGCGCCTTCCAGGAATTCTTCAGGTAAGAATGAGGTGTCACGCTGCAGTGGTCATCGACGCGTAAGGAACACGCACGCTGATTTCCGTGCCTCGCGAGGGGCTTGATTCCACGTTCATCTCTCCGCCTACCATGCGCAGACGTTCGCGCATGCTGATGAAGCCGAGACCGGGCTTGAGTTTCAAGCGCGCCGGATCAAATCCGATCCCCGGGTCCTTAATGGCCAGACGAATGCCCTGACACGCTTCGTGAAGCGTGACCTCGCAGGACAGAGCACCACTATGTTTGGCCACGTTCTGCAGCCCTTCCTGCACGATGCGAAACAGGCATAGCGCCACGTCCGAAGGCACCCGCGCCGGCACAGTGTCGTGAGCAAACGAGGCTTGGATCCCGTATTGCCGGGAAAACTCATCGCACAACCCCTGTACCGCAGAAACCAGCCCTAGAACCTCCAGATGAGAAGAATGGAGTTGATGAGCAGTGCTGTTCATAGCTCGAGAAATCTCTTTGAGCTTCTCGCTGATGTCGTGCAAGCAATCGCTGACCTGCTCCGGCGTCTGAGGCGCGGCCAGGCGCTGGGCCAGCTCCATGGAGAGTACGGTCAGCCGCTGCCCAAAGTTGTCATGCAGCTCTCGGGCAACCCGCTTGCGCTCTTCTTCCTGGGCGTGAATCAGTCGCCCGCTCAGCTCTTCCAGTTCCTGCTGCGAGCGTTTGAGGTCGGTAATATCGATACAGGAGCCGATGTAGCCGCAGAAGCTACCGTCGGGCGTGTAGCGCGGTAAGCCACAGTCCATGATCCATCGGTACTCACCATCGTGGCGCAGCAAGCGGTATTCCAGCTTGAACTCCTCGTGATCGTCAAACGCCTGCGAATACAGATTCATGCACCGGGCAATGTCCTCAGGGTGGACGCCCGTAACCCAGCCATCCCCCATTTCCTGCTCCAATGAGCGTCCCGTAAAATCCAACCAGCCTTTATTGAAGTAGGTGCAGCGTTTGTCTGTGCCGGCCATCCACACCAGCATCGGAGCGCTGTCGGCAACCAGGGCAAACCGCCGCTCGCTTTCCCGGGCGGCTTCTTCGGCCCTCTGGCGCAATGCCGCCTGGTAGAAAATGTCGCCTAAGATCTGCAGTTGCCGTGCCAGATCTTGCGACCAGCCCCGCTGCCTGCCGGTTGTGGCCAGCACCAGCAGCCCCAGAAGCGCCTGGTCCGCTTGTAAAGGAATCACTGCGAAAGAGCAGACGCCCTGGCGTGCGACTGCTCGCTCGATCGATGCTTCCTTGGGGAGCTGGTCCAGGTCCTCTACCAACAGCGCCTTGCCTCCCTTGATCTCGTTCATTGCCCAAGGAAACTGCTTTTCTGTAAGGGACGGGAACAGCAAGCCTGAACCTTCCAAGGGAGCGTAGTGCAAAGCGCGGAACTCCATTTCCGGCTCCGTCCGGTCGTACAACGTGACTCGGTCAACGTTCAAGAATGTGCGCACACGATCCAGACCGCCCTCAATTTGAGCCGGGATGCGTTCGGCCGGAAGGTTGATGAAGCGGGCGGATGTTTCCGAAATTAAGGTTTCGAACTGCAAGCGGCGCTGCACTTCGCGATCGGCCAGCAGGCGTTTTCGAATTTGCAGGAACAACGCGGCGATCAGGAGCGCTTGAAGCGCGACGAGAACGGCCGCGCCTATGATGTACCACCGATAACTCTCCCATACTCCGGGCTCGGTATACAGCACCGAGGTCCCGGGCGGCAAACGGCTTTCTGGAATCCTCCATCGCTGAAGTTGCCTCCAATCCACTTGAAACTCGCCAGGCGGTCCATCGCGTACAGGGAGGTTGCTTATCTTCTGACCTTCCAGGATTTCGAGCCCCATTTGGGCCGCTTCTTTCGCCTGCTTCTCAACGCTCACAATGTTGCCTCCCACAATGCCCCGGCCCATGTATGTCTGAAAGAACCCGTAGACCGGAGCGTTGGCGCCTACGCTAATGAGCGATCCCGCTTGCGAAGGAATATAAGAGTGTCCCGCACCATCGCGAAAAACGGTTACATAGAGAATGATGGTGTTGTCGGGAAGTTGGGAGGTGCGGCTGAGAATCGCGCCCAGCGGCAGATCATCGAGATAGGTGAATTGAAGACGACCCGCGAATCCTGCTAGGTCATCCCGTGCTGTTTTCGCATAAAACCGGTCCAAGTCTGCGCTACCCGAAATTAACACGAGGTTGGTGGCCCCAGGGTGCAGGCGCAGGGCGAGATTGACGGTGCTCGTGAAGTCGGGATGCATGGTCACACCGGTCATGTTTGCCGGAAGCCCGTGGGCCGGCAGCTCCCCCTTGGACACGATCATGAACACAACCGGGACGCCGGGAAACAAGTTGGCTTTCCGGTTCAGAAGCAATTTCAGTGGAGTGGAACCGACGGCGATGATCAGATCAAATTTCTGCTTCGAATATTTCTGTCGGAGCGCTTCCCCCATGCTGTTGATATTGCTTACCAGCCGCGATTCGTCAACGTATTCCTGAAAAAGCTGTGTCTCGAAGCTCTTTTCGCCGGCAAAAGTCTCCTGAATCTGGGTGTTGGCCAGGGTGTTGGAGGGCCACTTCTCCCATCCTTCATGAAGCACCAGGATGTTCTTGACCGTCAGAGCGTGGGCAGAAACACCGGGCAAGACCGCAAGGAACCAGACAAGAGCCAATCGGGAAGCGATCTGTTTCCACATGCCAGGCACCCTCTTACAGCGCACTTGAACTTCGAGCCGACACAGCTGCTCTTGCAGATTTCATGAGCGGCTACTCCAGAGTCTCTAGGCCTACTCGGTGACGTTGGTGGTCAGGCAAAGGATCCCTACACGTAAACCCCTAAGCCTAGCTACAGAAATCTTACTCCCATGCGGCCACCTACGCACCTTCTACACGCAATTGTGCAGGTACTTGGGTTCCCCGCGTGCAAGCAGGATAGGCTGGGCGTTGATTATCGTTCAACTAGATTGGACTCCTGCCGCAGATGATCCTCCGCCGCGCGGCGAAAAGCACGCGGAGGCGAGTCTCGCCCCGGGATTCTTACTGTAGGGTTTCGCCCTCCGCACCGTGTGGGCTGCCGGTTTTCTTGGCAGCCTTTGTCCTCATCCCTTACCCCGACGTGCTCTGGTAATTACCGAATCCACCGTATGGTTGTTCGGAGCTACAGCCCTAGACTGGAAAGAGATTCAATGTGTTCGGGGATCGTGTCAGGAAATGAAGGAAACCAGCCGCTGCGGATGAACAGTCGAGCGGAGGGCGAGAGTGGGAAGGAGAGGAACCCGTGAAGAAACAGAAGGCGAAACAGAGGATAAGCCGGCGGGTGCTGGGGATGGCATGTGTGGTGTTGTTGCTGGGGACGTTGCCCGGGTTTGGGGGCGATCGGGCGGGGAGCACGGACAGCAGCAGCAATGACAGCAACACGACCAGCGCGAACAGCAGTCGGGACGTGAGCAGCGCTGACATGAAGGGCATACCCAAACACTATCGCTACTACTGGGCGATGGCCGGAGGGGCAGCTCTGGGAGCCGGGGTGGGAGCGCTGCTGCCACCTGGATCGGGTACGAGCGCGACCAAGGG
>DATDGP010000275.1:0-2672 GCA_036522035.1 Terriglobales bacterium | reverse complement strand
GAAGATCTCTTCGCCCTCCAGCAGCATCAGCAGGAAGTGCTTGCCCGAGCGCTCCGCCCGCTTTCGCTCCAAGCTCAGCGCCTGCAGAAAGGACCCTTCCGGAGTCAGAGCGCGGTAGTCCTTGGACTGTACAGGAGCCTCGACGCGCACTGGGACCTGCATCTTCGCCTTGCGCAGGAAGCTCAGCGGATTCCGTTCCGGGGGGGGAAACCGACGGGTTGAAGATGCTCATTCTCGCTCTCGAAGGGGGGCGCGAAAGCCAGGAGCCCTGCTTGCCTGGGAGTTAGGATTGCATTGACACGAGTTCAGACCGCAGGCAGGAGGACCCGCAGAGGACGATATGAAGCGTGTGAATCGCCTTGAGATCTCAAGCGCGGCGTCGCTTGCTGCGGCACGCGCTCCACATTTCGGGCATCCACTTCGGTGGCCACTGACTGCTGCAGCAGCTCCACCGAGAGCACCAACCGGCATTGGTTCTTCTTGCGCACCAGGATGCCCTCGAAACCGGCCAGAGGGCCCGACTTCACCCGCACCCGATCTCCCACCCTCAGGAAGGGGTGGGGTTCAAGCCGCAGGCGCGTCTCCACCAACTGCCGGATAGCATCAATCTCAGCCTGGGTAACAATGCCAGCTCGCTCGCCGTCGCCTACGATGGCGTGAAATCCCGTCGTCGTCACAATGTCCAGGGGGCGATCGAGGCCGCCCCGGATGAACACGTAAGAGGGAAACAGGGGCAACGACAACTGCCGGACCCGGTCCTTCCACTGGTGGGCAACCTGATAGAGCGGCAGGAAGATTTCGAATCCCTTCTCGATCAGAAGCTGCTCGACCAGCTTTTCGTGCTGATAGCGGGTGTAGAGAGCATGCCAAGTTACCGTGCTGCCGCCATCTTCCCTAAGCATATAGCTCCGCCCTTTGACTTACAGGACCTGTATCCCATAAGCCTTTCATTATCAATTGCTTGGCCAATGGTTTGGAGTCTTCCCAAGCCTTATCGGCCACTCCAGGGGAACTCGTGAATTGCAGCCACCAAACCCGCCAGGCACTGGTCACAACCGCCATGCACTCTACAGTTGCGGCGCCTGAGATCACCTACGCGATCACGCTACTGGCGCTCGTTCGGGCCGCACGAAATGGAACTTCGTGATCCTGGCCGCTAGCGCCGTTACCCGGGCGCTCCCCGGTTCGGAGACGGCCCGAGCGATCAAGCCGTGACAGACCACCTGCGCCGCCAGCTCGCCCGAGATCCCGGTGCATAAACTGAACATCATCTCGACTGCAGTGTTCGGCCACGCCGAGTGATCGGTCTCGAACAGCACTCCCGACTCACTGATATTCACTATCGTTCCCTGACGCCACTCCCCCTCACCCGTCCTCCGGTAGCGCAAGAGCGTCTGGATCCGGAAGCGCTGGGCCCGCTGCCGCTCACCCGCCGTGAACCGTCGCATGGCTGGTTCCTCATGATCTCGGGAGGCGAGACGCGGATCGCCCGCGTTCCTGCCGGAAGCCGGAAGACGTGCCTCGGAGCACCCACGTTCCTGATTACCCTTCGAGCCAAGGTGCCGGTTCGCGCCGGGGAGTGTCATTCGCCCTACCATTAAACCGATTTCCCTAAGGGAGGTGCAAGAGGCCGAAGGTCACACGCGGCCAGAGGACGGTATACCCGGAGCCACTCTACGGACGAAAAGGCCACCTTGGGAGTCATCCTCCTGCCGGTAAACTGATGCCACATTTCTCATTGTGCAGAGACCGGTGGTGTAACCCGGCTTTATATGTTCCGTCTGGTAACTGGCACTTTCGGGCCATTGACGGCGCCTGTTGATCGGGTAAGTTTGGGGGGACTCAGCAGGGTCCTGGGGTAGGTATTCTCCCCGGGATTCCAGGTAATCTTCTAGTTTCTTCGAAAAATTGGTGGTTTTCAGTCGACTCGAAGTAACCGTATTTGCTGTTGAATTCGCCTATTGGTGAGTTGACTCAAACCGTTACTGAACCAGCCTCGCGGACAGGTGTGGCTTTTGGAACCGTATGCCCGAGAGGGTTACGCATCGACAGATCGATCTGAAACCGACCGATGAGATGTCGGCATAAGAAATTGATATAATGTACGTTAACATAACAACCATGCCGATTGCAGATCACTTCCAAGCCGGTCGTTGTGTTCCTGCGATGTACTTTGTGGATTCGAACTCCCACCGCTTAACGGATGCTGCCCCAATTTCGGCGCTTCCGCAAGACGGCGACAGCGCCGTCACCGGCCGCGAACTAAGCGATGCCGATCCAGCGAGTTAGGTAGCTCCACCACTCGATCGTGATGAGAGTGGCACTTAGCCCCTGCGACGGATGCCGCCACTAACGCTGACAAGAGACAGTGGCCCCTCCGGCTGAGGATGTCCCGAACGTCGTTGGAGGTCGAACGACGGTCTGATTCATCTTAGGCCGCTTTTTCCTTCGACGATTCCTCAATTGTTCTGCCCAACGCCGCTTTGAGCATCCACAGATCCTGATAGCCCATGATGCGACGAAAGTTCTTTTCGGTCATGAGCAGCGCCGCCGCCGCCCAGCGCAGGACCATCTTGCCATCCCGCCAGCGACACACGCGTCGCGTTCGCAGTCGCACTCCGCTGTGGGGACTCTCGATCACGTTGGTCGAGACCAGACAGCGCCCCAGGCTC
>DATDGP010000274.1:0-21227 GCA_036522035.1 Terriglobales bacterium | reverse complement strand
CTAGAGATCAGTAATGCGGTAACCGATGCTAGAGCTCCAAAGACAAGTCTTCCCACAGACAGCAATTCGATCGCCCCTTTGAGAATCAGACGGAGCTAGGGACTGGCACTGAGCCAGTATAGGTGTATACTCTTTGCGCTGGCCAAAACCATCAATTGGAGGGTCTTTCACCTTTATGCAATTGAAGATACGTCGGTTTGGTCCAATCGCGATAACCTGCGTCTTGACCATACTTCAGTCCCCGGCCACGTTGCTCGCGCAAAACCACGTAGTCAGCCCAGCCGACCTGCAGAAAGAAGTCGTTCAAGCATCGCAGGCCCGCCAACACAATCTTGATACCGTCAAGCGGTTTCTGTCGACGCCCACCGCGGAAAAGGCCATGAAGTCCGCCCAGATCGATCCGCGGGAGGTGAACGCGGCAGTCTCCACACTCAACGATCAGGAGTTGGCTCGAATCGCCGCCCGCGCGGACAAGGCGCAATCTGATTTCGCGGCGGGAACTTTGGGTGAGCGCGACCTGATCTTGATCATCCTGGCAATCGCGGTCCTCATCCTGGTCATCGTGGCTGTCAGGTAGACCCGCTAATGATTCGCCGTCCGGGGCAGGCGGTGGCGGCGGTGTTATGTCTATGCACCGTCGCTGTGGCCGCTCAAGGCTCCGGCGTGTGGTTGGATGTCCCATTCATCAAGCAAGAAAAGAATGGTTGTGGCGCGGCCAGCATTGCCATGGTGATGCAGTACTGGCAGAAACAGACGGGCGGAGCCCAGGAAAGCGGCTCCGATCCGGCTGACATTCAGCGGGCTCTTTACTCCAGCCAAGCTCATGGCGTTTACGCGTCGAACATGGAGCGTTATTTCCAGGAGCATGGTTTCCAAACGCACACCTTTCGGGGAGAATGGGACGACCTGAGACAAAATCTGGCCAAGGGACGTCCGCTGATCGTTGCTCTCAAGCCGCTACCCGCAGAGAATGTTCTTCACTACGTTGTTGTCGCCGGCGTGGACTGGGACCAGAACGTAGTCATCGTGAACGACGCGGCTCAACGAAAGCTCCTGAAGGTGGATCGCGCGCCGTTCGTCAAGCAATGGAGTGCTGTGGGCAACTGGACGTTGCTGGTCGTTCCTCAGCCGCCAAGATGAAAGCGTCATCGGTCCGGGCTGTAACCTCTTGAGGCAGAGAATCTCCCAAAAAATTATCCGCGTTGTCGCCTTCCTGCTGCTCACGAGCTGGGTGACTTTCGGGCGCTCGCAGACGGACGTTGAACCGCGGGCGAAAGAACTCTTTGACCAACAACGATGGGAGGAGTTGGTGCGTCTTGGCCCAAACGCATCTCACCCGTCCTCCGAATTCGACTATGAGTACGGCATCGCGCTGGCTCATCTCGAACGCTGGAATGAAGCCCACGATGCCCTCGAGGCCGGCAGGCGCCTTCGATCCCGCGACAAGCGGTTTCCCATCGAGCTGGCGGGGGTTGCTTTCCGGCAGAAAAAAAACGCCCAGGCCATTGCCTATCTCCGTCAAGCTGTGCGGATCGATTCCCACGACGCTTATGCCAACGATTTCCTGGCCTCGCTCTTCTTTCTTCAAGGAAACCTTGAAGCTGCGGTGAAGTATTGGAATTGCCTGGAGAAACCCAAGCCGCAGCTTCGCCAAGTGCGCAGCGATCCGGTCCCGCGTGTGCATCCCGGTTTGCTCGACCACGCATTTGCTTTCGCGCCCGCAAGTACGCTCACACTCGACGAATTGCGTGCCAGCGAGGCCCGCGTGCAGGCACTCGAAATCTTTCCCGACTACCGCTTTGATCTTGCGGCTTTGCCCGATAGTACCTTCGACGCCGTGTTTCGGGGAAGGGAGATGAATGGCTGGGGTGCGACGATGGTTGAAGGGCTGGTGCGCACCTTTCATGGCTTGCCGTTCCAGGAAATCACTCCGCAATATTTCAACCTCAACGGCACGGACATCAACATGGTTTCGACGATCCGGTGGGATGAGAACAAGCGTCGCCTGACGACTGAAGTCTCCGGCCCAATCGGCCGGGACCCCCGGTGGCGCTTTCGCTTCGGCACGGATATGCGGAACGAGAACTGGGACGTCGTCACTTCCTTTACCGGCCCCGCGACATTATTAGCCGCGCTGAATCTGCGCCGCGAAGCTATTAATGCCGAAATCACCCGGCTGATCGGGGCGCGCTGGAAATGGTCTATCAGCAGCGAGCTCTCGTATCGCGATTACCGCAACGTTGTAGCCCTAAACACGCTCACCCCGCAATTGATGGCCCAGGGCTACCTGCTAAAGCAAACCGCACAGTTCGGTTACGAGCTGTGGCGGATGCCCGAACATCGATTCACTGTGTCCAGCTGGGGCAGCGTGCAGGCAGGGAGAGTCTGGTCGCAGCCCAGCGAGGCCTTCGAAAGACTTAAAGCATTACTTGAAGTTCGCTGGCTGCCTCGGAGCAGCGGCGACGACTTCGACACCCACTGGGGCATGCGCGCCGGAAAGACCTTTGGCGATATTCCTTTTGACGAGCTGTTCATGCTCGGACTCGAGCGTGACAACGACCTCTGGATGCGAGCTCACATCGGCACGCGGGACGGCCGCAAAGGCAGCGCTCCGCTCGGGCGTAACTACTTCCTCTCCAATTGGGAGACCGACAAGAACATTTACTCGAACGGCTTGCTGACCCTGAAACTGGGACCATTTGTCGATACCGGCAAGATCACCGATCCGACGCCGCAGCTGGGCTCCCGGAACTGGCTAGTCGATACCGGTGGTCAGCTCAAGCTAGGGATGCTGGGCCTGTCCGCCGTGTTCTCATACGGAAAGGATCTGCGCACGGGGAACAATGCCTTCTACGCCACGGTGAGCCCGCACGCTGTGGAGGCCCCGTAAAATATGTCCATGCGTGCTCTTGTCATCGGTGGAACGAGGAATTTAGGGCCGTCGATTGTTCAGGCTTTGCTAAAACACGGGTATGAGGTCAGCGTCTTCAATCGGGGACAGACCGCGGACGATCTTCCCTCGCAAGTGCTGCGCCTGCGGGGTGACCGGGGCGTTCCCGCGCAACTGGCGGCAGCGCTCGGGGAGAAATCGTTTGATCTGGTCGTCGATACTACACTCTACACCGGACGAGAAGCATTGGCCGCTCTGGCTCAATTCTCCGACCGAGTCGGACGCTACATCTTTCTCAGCACCGGTCAGGTCTACCTGGTGCGCACCGGCGTGAATCGCCCGTTCCGCGAGGAGCACTATCACGGATCTTTGATGGCGCGTCCGCCAGAATCGCAAGTTGACGACATCCGCAACTGGCTCTACGGAATTGAAAAGCGAGAGGTCGAAGATGCCATGGCCCTGTCCTGGAAAAACTCCAGATTTCCTTTCACCAGCTTGCGCCTGCCCATGGTCAACAGCGAACGCGACCACTACGACAGAATTTATGGCTACTTTCTTCGTCTCAACGATGGCGGACCGATTCTTGTGCCTGCCGAGCCGGGCCTGCCGCTGCGCCACGTCTACGGTGCGGATGTGGTCGAGGGCATTGTGAGACTGGCCGGAGGTGATCTGGGGACGGGCGAAGCTTACAACATCGGCCAGGATGAAGCGGTGACGCTCGAAGAATTTCTGAGGATGCTGGCGCGGTTTGCGGGGCGACCCTTAGAACTGGTCCACGTTCCGCGCGCCACTCTGAGTCGGGCCGAGCTTCTGCCGGATTGTTCGCCCTTCAGCGGTTTATGGATGTCCGCCCTGGATAATTCCCGCAGCAAACGAGAGCTGGGCATGGAATATACTCGCCTCGAAGTCTATCTACAAAAGCTGGTCTCATTTTTTGAGTCGGGACCAAGACGCGAAATTCCCGGATATAGGCGCCGTCAGGAAGAACTAGAGATGGCGCGAAACCTCGATCTATGCCACTGATCTCGAAAAAACTTTCCTTACAAGGTTCTTACACAAATTAACAAAAGCAGGCGAGTGTCGCGGCGTGGCCGTGGGTTCATAACCGACAAAGGGAAGTCAGAAGGCGTTAACGCCTGGACATTAGGCCAGGTCTTTGGAGGATGGGATGAAATACATGCGGGCGATGTTGCTCGGAGCAGCTTTCATAGGAGCGGCGGCAAGCGTAGCCAGGTCGCAGAGTCTGGTACCCGTGCAGTACTACCAGGATCGCGATGACCGCGAGGCGTTCCGTGACGGCTATCGCCAGGGACAATGGGACGCGCGTCACGGGCGCCGGGCCGACGGGGACGACAGTCGCTGGCGCGAGGCTGACGATCGCCGCGCTTACCGTCAGGGATACCTTCGCGGGTATCGCGAGATCAGCGCCAGCTTCAGGCCGGCCGGGGATCGCTATAACGATTCGCCGCAGCGCTTCGGGTTTCAAGACGGTTACAACGACGGCGTCAACGACCGACGCACCGGTCACAGCTTCCGTCCCACGCATGACGACAATTATCACCACGCCGATCGTGGCTATTATCCTGGGTTCGGCAGCAAGAATTACTATAAGCAGATTTACCGTGAAGGCTACGAGAACGGTTACAGACAAGGATACGACAACGGCTGGCGTCACTGAGACGCGGCCTGGCCCCGGAAGCGCGCACCCCAGGCGTTGCTTCCGGGATAATCTCTGCCCTCAGCTCTCATCTCTCTGAGCTGCTCACTCGTTTCCCACAAAAAGGACCGGGTCACGCTTTTCGATCCCGGTGTGGCGCTGCGCTATGGCTGAATTCTCACCAGACCTCACATCGTTCTGCTTTGGTGCGCACCATGGCTGATTCCGATTTGCAACCGAAAGCTTGAGCGAACGCCGGCATGTTGGAGAGCGGACCAATCACGCGGTACTTGGCGATAGGGTGAGGATCTCCTTGGACCATGGTGCGTTGCGTCTCGGGACGAATCTCATCGCCGCGCCACTGGCCCCAAGCGATAAAGAACTGTTGGTCCGGAGTGAAGCCATCAATCGTCGGAGCCGGATGCTGTTGCTGGGCCTTCTTGAAGGCTAGATATGCGATCTTGGCTCCTGCGAGGTCACCAATGCTTTCACCCAGAACCAGCTTGCCGTTGTGATGGATGTTGGGCTCGATGAAGTAGCCGTCAAACTGGCGCACCACGCATGAGGTTTTTTCCTGGAAGCGCTTCTGGTCGTCGGCCGTCCACCAGTTGTCGAGACGGCCCTGGGCATCGAATTGCGCGCCTGAATCGTCAAACCCATGGCTGATCTCGTGTCCGATGACGACGCCGATGGACCCGTAGTTGACGGCGTCCACAGCATTTACGTCGAAGGCGGGCGGCTGCAGGATGGCGGCTGGAAAAACAATCTCGTTCAGCAACGGGTTGTAGTAGGCGTTGGATGTCGGCGGTGTCATGCCCCAACGTCCGCGATCGGTGGGTTTGCCGATCAGCGCCCAATCATCTTGCATGACATTCCAGTGCAACGCTGCTACCTGATTATTCCAAAAAGAATCACGGCTGATCTTGATGCTGCTGTAGTCCTTCCACTTATCCGGATACCCGATCTTCGGATTGAAGGTGGAAAGCTTGTCGAGAGCTTTCTTCTTGGTCTCCGGCCCCATCCATTCCAAGCCTTCAATCGTGTCATGCATGGCCGCGAGGATGTTTGCCACCATCTGCTGGGCTCGCGCCTTGGCCTCGGGTGGGAAGTATTTTTCCACGTATTTGCGTCCCAGAGCTTCACCCAAAAGCTGGTCCGTCGACTCCGCGCAACGCTTCCAGCGGGGCTTGATTTCCGTGGCACCGCTCAGATACTTTCCGTAGAAAGAAAAGTTTTCGTTAACGAACGGATCGGACAGAGTGTCGGCTGAGGCGTGCAGGAATTGCCACTTCAGATAGGTCTTCCAATCCTGGAGCGACGTCTCGCGAAGCTGACGTTCCACCTCTCGCATGAATTTGGGCTCGCTGACATTCAGGTCAGCCCGGGGAATCCCGGCGGCAGCAAAGTAGCCGTCCCAGTCCATGGCAGGAGCCAGTTTCTTCAACTCCAGGTAGGTGGTTTTGTGGTCGGTCTGCTGCGGGTCGCGCAGGGCGACGTTATCCAGCGAGTTTTCCGCTAGCTTCGTCTCCATCTGAAAAACGGTCTTGGCAGCGGCTTTAGAATTCACTTCGTCGAAACCGGCCAGCTGGAACATGTTGCTCACGTGCACCAGATATTTGGCGCGTGCATCCTGGAAACGCTGGTCCGGCTTCAGGTAGTAGTCGCGATCAGGCAGTCCGAGGCCACTGGCGAAGATGGTAGCGATCGTCTGACCGGGATTGTGGTTGTCCGGCTGGCCGACTAGGCCGAAGGGAACGAAAATGCCCAGCGCATGCAAGCGCTCAATCATGCGCTCGACATCGGCGGGAGTTTTCATGCCGTCGAGGTCCTTGAACACAGGCTGGGCGGGCGTGAAGCCGAGCTTGTTGATCCCCGGCTCATCGAGACAGGAGCCGTAGTAGTCGCCGATCAGCTGTTCCACGCTCCCCTTGGGCCAATCGGTGCGGCGCGAGACGTCATCCAGAATTTCCTTGAGCTGATCCTTAGCGTTTTCACCCGCCTGCCAGCGACGGCTCCAACGATCCATGTAGGCCGGAATCGGGTTCTGCTTGTGCCAGGTTCCGTTCGCGTATTGCGAAAAGTCAGTACAGGGATCAGCCTTGTTGTCCAGATCCGCTGTCTGGATTCCGTGTTGGGCAGCACCTTGGGCGAATACAAACGGTCCGCAGACGGCAAGAGAGTAGATAAGGAGAATTCTGAGAAGACGCATGTTGCCTCGATATGGGTTTTGAGGTCTGGCTTATCCTGCCCGCTGGGGAAGAGATGGTCTCTGCCGACGCGGCCGTACTGATCTTACCCTGCCTGAACAACCTGAGCTATGGCTGGCCTCGACTCTATAATTCACCAGCCCGTTTTTCCAGTGTGATGGAGCCGCGCTCCGTCCGCAACGAGATGTGAGCACCACCACCGTTCACGATTCCATTGGTATCGTGTCCGTAGCCGGCGCCGGCGCGCGAGGCCAGAGCAAAATCGCTACGAAACACCGATCTGCGCCCGCCGGAGAAGTCCACGTCCAGTCCAATCTCCTTGGGCACCCGCAACACGATGCTGCCCTTCTCGGTCTCAAGGTTGGCTGAACCCTCTAGGCTCCGGGCGTCTATCTCAGTTTCCGCCTTGTAGGAGGTCACTTCCAATTCGCCGCGTACCGCCACATTCTTGAGCTGGATGATGTCCTTATATGTATCGATGTGAATCGCGCCGTCCGTGGATTCGATCCGCATCGGAGCTTTGTAACTCTTGATGCGGATATTGCCCTCTAAGGAGGACACCTGAATGTCGGGCTTGTAGCCTTCCAATTCCAGGTTGGTCTTCGCGGGGGCTTGGATCTCGAGTTCTACACCGTCGGCGAAATTGTGTTCGGTCCAGCAAAACAGGCAACTCCAGTTCGGATATTCGACCTTCACCACGATCCGATTGCTGTCGTTGCTGAACGAGACCTTGGTGTTCTCGATCCACCATTTGTGCTCTGATTCGTTCCCGCCTTCGAATCGCTTGACCACGTTAACCACCACCTGGTCGGTGTTGGAACCGGTCACGTGGATCGTGCCTTTGTAATTCTCCACCCGCAGCGTGCCCCCGGCCTTCAGGGTAAAGCTGCGCTGAAACTTCTCCTCGGGCTGTTGCGCGGCAGCGGTCGTCGCAATGATCGCCAGGGCCATCAGCGGCGCCATCAGAATCCAAACGCGAGATGGTTTAAGGAGTCGATATTGCATGGGTGGGCGCCTCCATAGATTTCAGGGATGTCTGCTGATCCATACGCACTAATCCGGGCCCTGGTTCCAATAGACGTAGCTGAGGCGGTATCGTCACCAGGACCGGTATCGGGGGAGTAGTTTTTGGGCTACAGGCCTTTCAGCAGCTTCATCCAGCGGTCCCAGCCCTCGTCGTGCGCCTTCTTGTTGGCGACCGCCATGTCGTGCTTCTTCTGGACGTCGGGATCGGTAGCGTTGTCCTGGATAGCAGCCTCGTTAGCCGGGTCTTCACCCGCGCGCATAAAACCGTGGCCGGCGCCGTCATAAGTGACGGGATCGTATTTCTTGCCTGCGGTTCTCATGGCGTCGGTACTGGCGGGGATGGTGGCATCTACTCGAGCATCGTTACCGGCGTAAAAGCCGTAAACCGGTGCGGTGATAGTGGTGACGTCCTGCGGGCCGGTGCCGTAAAAGACGAAGGCCGCACTCAGGTCCTTGCGGTTGGTGGCGAAGCGGAAGGATTGGGAGCCGCCCCAGCAGAACCCTGACACGACGATCTTGCCGTTGCTCGCGGGCAGATTCTTGGCGTAGTCGGCCACAGCATTCAGGTCGGCGGTGATCGTATCGGCGTTGAGCCCGGAAACAGCTTTCATCGCGTCCTGTGTGGTGGCGAAGTCGCTACTGCCCCCGCCCTTGGGACCGAAGCCCGAGAGCAGATCGGGGGCCACGGCGATGTAACCTTTGGCGGCCAGATCGTCGGCCACGCTGCGCGCCCAATCCGTGAGCCCGAAAATCTCGTGGATCACAATGACCACAGGCGCTTTTTGCTTGGATTCGGGATAAACCACAAACGTCTGCACGACCCGGTTGTCGTGTTTGATCGACACCCATTCCTGGTGGCGCGTCGACTTCTCGAGAGTTTGCTTGGCCCAATCCTGGCCCCAGGCCAGAGGCATCGTCAACAACAAGGCTGCGGCAATGAAGATGGTTCGTTTCATGGTCCCAAAGTCTACTCTTGTTAACGGATGCAGACAAATCAGGCTCACCGAAAGAGCTGTAGAACGTCTACTACCATGGGAGTAGAATCTCTACATGCCAAGGAAGCAGCATTACCAGAACCGGATCGAGCTGCTGCAGGGCACTCTGGACTTGCTCATCCTGCAGACCCTGATGTGGGGACCGCAACACGGTTATGGCATCGGCCAGGTGATTCGCGCCAACTCCGGCGACGTGCTGCAGGTGGAAACCGGGTCGCTCTACCCGGCCTTGCATCGGCTGGAACGGCAGAAGTGGATTGCCTCAGACTGGAAGCTTTCGGAAAACAAACAGCGGACCAAGGTCTACAGGCTCACCGCGCCGGGCAGGAGGCAATTGGTTTCAGAGCGTTCACGCTGGAAGCAGCTTCTGGAGGCGATGTCCGGCATCCTGAACCCCAGCCGGGAGAGTGAGGTATGAGCTTCTTTGCCGGATGGCGCCGCCAAGAACAGGAGCTACGTTGTGCCCATGGTGCTGAAGGAGGTCCTCAGGCCGGTCGGCGCAGGGCTGGTGATAGGCGCAATCGGGGTCCTGGCTGGTTCCCGGTTGATTGTCAACATGCTTTATGGAACCCGTGCAGCCGATCCGTACGTATTGATTGCATGCGTCGCCATCATGCTGGCCGTAGACCTGGCAGCAGCATGGCTGCCGGGTCGGCGCGCGCCGACGGTGAATCCCATCGAAGCGTTGCGCGCCGAATAAGGGCGCTGCGGAGCGACTGGAGTGAACCTCAGATTTTTCACTAGAAAGCGCATCGACGAAGACCTGGATGAAGAGATCCACAGCCATCTGCGCATGGCCGCTAATGACCACATGGAACGGGGTCTCGAGCGCGGGGACGCCGAGGCCGCGGCGCGCCGCGAGTTGGGGAACGAAGGCCTGATCAAGGAGGTCACAAGAGAAATGTTGAGATGGACATCGTTGGAGCGGCTTTGGCAGGACGTGCGCTTTGGAGGAAGAATTCTGCGCAAGAATCCCGGCACGACACTTGTCTCCGTGATCACCCTGGCCCTGGGGATCAGCGCCAGCACTGCGATCTTCAGCGTGGTGTACGGCATATTGCTGCGCCCGCTGCCCTACGACAAGCCGCAGCAGATTGTGCGTGTTTGGGAGGTGGATGGCAGAGGCGAGCTTGGCCAGGTGACCGATCCGAATTTCGATGACTTGCGGGCCCAGAACCACAGTCTCGAAGGTCTGGCAGAATTCCATTCCGGAGTTGAGTCCGTTTCTGGAAACGGTCAGCCCAGCCGCCAGCGAGTAGCGTCGGTCTCCCGCGATTTCTTTAGCGTGATCGGGGCGCATCCCGTGCGTGGCCGCGAGTTCGTGCCGGAGGAGCAACATCTGAACGCGGCGCCCGCGGCACTGGTCAGCTATTCCTACTGGCAGCAGTATCTCAATGGCGCAAGCGACCTCTCGGGCGTCAGGTTGGTGATCGAGAACAAGGTAGCTTCCGTCGTCGGCGTGCTACCGCCCGGCTTCCACTTTCCCGACGATACCAACGTGTGGATGGCAAGGGAGATCGATATGTGGGTGCCGTCCCGTTCCGCTCACAACTCGAACGCGCTCGGCCGGCTCCGAGACCGGGTGACGGTGGAACGAGCGCAGCGCGATCTTGGCGTCATCGCCCATCGCCTCAAACAGCAATATGGTAATGACATGGACATGCAGGATGCCGCGGTTGTGCCTTTACGAGAGGCTCTGACCGGGGATGTGCGACTCGGGTTGCTGGTTCTGATGGGAATGGTTTTATGCCTCTTGCTGATCGCCTGTGCCAACGTGATGAACCTGCTCCTGGCTCAGGCGTCCGCGCG
Source organism: Terriglobales bacterium (assembly GCA_036522035.1). Lineage (GTDB taxonomy): Bacteria > Acidobacteriota > Terriglobia > Terriglobales > Acidobacteriaceae > Angelobacter. The sequence goes on along the minus strand of DATDGP010000274.1, from coordinate 10,643 downwards.
CGAGGGCGAACTCGCCCTGCGTACGGCTTTAGGCGCTTCGCGCTCGCGCCTGGTGGCACAATTTTTGACGGAAGGGCTCTTGCTGTCGCTGTGCGGAGGAGCCGTAGGGGTGATCGCAGCCTATTACGGCGTTCATGCGCTGATCACGATCGCGCCGCCGAACACGCCGAGGCTTGCTGAGGTCGCCGTCAATCTTCCCGTGTTGCTTTTCGCCTTTGGACTGTCCGTGGTGGTAGCCGCAGCTTTGGGGATATTCACGGCGTTGCGGTCGACATCCGGCAACACGCAAGCCATGCTGGCGGAAAGCAGCCGATCAGGCGGCGGCCGCAGCCGCCAGCGCCTGGGACGGGCGATCATCGCCGGCCAGTTGGCGATGACTTTGCTGCTTTTGGTTGGCGCGGGTCTGGAAGGCCGCAGCCTTTTGCGCGTATTGGCTGTGGATCCAGGGTTCCGAACCGAACAGATAGTGACGATGGATGTGGCCTTACCGGAGGCCGCAGGTCCGGCCCGCGCCCGGCGGGTGGAACTACTCACCAATCTTCTGGAGCGGGTGCGCACGCTTCCCGGGGTAAGCCAGGCGGCGGTGACAAACTCTCTTCCCATCGGCCAGGGCACATCGTCAAATGGCGGCTTCATCGAGCTGAACTACCAGCAACTCTCCGCCCAGGACAAGGACTTAATCGAGAAAAGCGCCCACTGGGACGTGTGGCAGCTCGATCAGGCGACCCTGAAGGAACTCATCGATTTCTTGCAAAACATCCCGCATGACCCCCAGCATTCTGGATACGCCGGTTACTCTGTCGTCAGCCAAGATTACTTTCGCACTCTGGGCATACCGCTGCTGCGCGGCCGGTTTTTCGACAGCAGCGATACCGTCGATGCGCCTGCGGCCGCCATCATCAGCGAGTCGGTTGCCCGCCAGAAATGGCCGGGCCAGGATCCCCTGGGACACACCATTGAGTTCGGCAACATCGATGGCGACCTACGCCTTCTCACTATCGTCGGCGTAGTGGGTGACGTGAGAGAAGAAAACCTGGAGGCGCCTCCGGAGCCCATCATCTACGTCAACTACCGGCAGCGGCCGCAACAAGGTTACGAGTTTAGCTTGCTGATGCGCACTGGGGGTGACCCGGCATCGACCCTCGCTGCCGCGCGCAGGATTCTCGGCGAGCTTGATCCCACCATACCGCCGCGACTGAACACGTTTACGGAAGTATTTTCCGCGTCGCTTCATGTCCGCCGCTTCAACCTGGTGTTGGTGGGCGTCTTCGCTGCTTCGGCTTTGATGCTTGCCATTGCAGGCATCTACGGAGTGCTGGCGTACTCGGTCTCGCGACGGACGCGGGAGATCGGCGTCCGCATCGCCCTGGGCGCCAGCGCCGGAAACGTGCGCGGGCTGGTGTTGCGCCAGGCCATGATGACTGCGGCCATCGGGATCGGCATCGGTCTGGTGGGAGCTTTAGCTCTCACACGCACAATGAAATCTTTGCTGTTTGAAACCAGCAGCATGGATCCGCTCACATACCTGGCGGTAACTCTCGTGTTGCTTCTCGTAGCTGCTCTGGCCGCATACTTGCCGGCACGGCGGGCGACGCTGGTGGATCCGATCGTCGCCCTGCGTCACGAATGAAAGCGGCCCGATCAAGACCCTACCTCCTCCGCTTGCCGCTCATTCAATCGCCTTTCGGCCGGTGCCGCCTGTTCCTCGACTGGTCGGCGCGAAAGTCTTTTGAGGTCGGTGCCGAAGTCATGATGGATGGCCAGTCTTTCGTTCGTCGTGGGGCTGGGCGGCAAGAGGTCCGAAGTGACAGTATCAAGTTGTTTGTGGTTGCGCCGGGGCAGATAATGAACCTATGCCGGCACCGACCAAAAGCGCCGAAGCCGTTCCGCGCGACGTTCGCAACCAGCCGGGGGGAAATCAGGAAGGATTCGATCAGGCGCCTCCGCTGGTTGACTACAACCTTTTTCTCTCCGATGAGACGCTCGCACAAAGCGTCAGAGGCGAAGGTGGCGAGTGGGCAGTAGAGCAGCTTGCATCTCTCGGCCAGCTTCTCGGTACCGAGGAAGCCCAGCGCTGGGGATTTGACGCCAACGAGAACCGTCCTGTTCTGCACACGCACGACCGCTACGGCAATCGGCGGGACGAAGTGGTTTTTCATCCTGCGTGGCACAACCTGATGCGGACCTCGGTGGAGCATCGCCTACACAGTCTGCCGTGGTTAGAAGACCGGACCGGCGCACACGTCGCCCGCGCCGCGTTGCTCATGCTGACCGTTCAGAATGAAGCGGGCCATACCTGTCCGATCTCGATGACCTTTTCTTCAGTTGCGGCATTGCGGGCGGAGCCGGAGATAACACGCGAGTGGGAGCCCAGGATTCTATCTTCCAGCTACGATCCTCAATTCGCTCCCGCGGAGCGGAAATCCGGCGTGCTGGTGGGCATGGCCATGACGGAAAAGCAGGGCGGGTCGGACGTCCGAGCGAATACGACGCGAGCCGAGCGAATCCGCAATTCCCGGGAGTATCTGATCACGGGCCACAAGTGGTTCTGTTCGGCGCCCATGTGCGATGCCTTCCTGGTGCTGGCGCAGACCGCGAAAGGGCTTTCCTGTTTCTTCCTGCCGCGCTGGACCCCCACCGGCGAGAAAAACCGTTTCTTCATCCAGCGGTTGAAGGACAAGATGGGCAATCGCTCCAATGCTTCGAGCGAGGTTGAGTTCCACGGCGCGTGGGCGAGGTTGGTCGGAGAAGAAGGACGGGGTGTGAACGCGATCATCGAGATGGTGCACCACACGCGCCTGGACTGCGCAATCGCCGCCGCGGGTCTCATGCGCCAGGGCCTGGTGCAGGCGGTCCATCATGCGCGGCATCGTCGGGCCTTCGGCAAGCTGCTGATCGACCAGCCCCTGATGCGCAACGTTCTGGCCGACCTGGCGATCGACTCCACGGCAGCGACGCTGCTGATGATCCGCGTGGCCCGCTCCTTCGATGGCCGCTCCGCCGATGCCCAGGAGCATGCATTCTGCCGGGTGGCCACGGCTGTCGCCAAATATTGGCTGTGCAAGCGCTCGCCGGTCCACGTGGGCGAAGCCCTGGAGTCCTTGGGCGGAAATGGCTATGTGGAAGAATCCATCATGCCGCGCCTCTATCGCGAGGCGCCGCTGTACTCGATCTGGGAGGGCTCGGGCAACGTGATCTGCTTGGACATCCTGCGCGCGTTAAAACGCGACCCGGAGACGGCTGAGGCCCTGATTCAGGAGCTTCGCTCTACGGCCGGCGCTGATCCGAGATTGCGGAGCTATGTGGTTCGGGTCGAAAGTGATCTCCAGGCCTGCACAAAGGCTTCCGCGAAGAATGGTGACGGTGAAGACGACGGCGCGAGCCAGGCGCGGAGACTGGCTGAGCGGCTGGCGCTGGCTCTTGAGGCTTGTCTGGTCGTATGTCACAGCGCGCCCGCCATCGCTGAAGGATTCCTGGCATCGCGCCTCGAAAACGATCACGGTCAGGCGTACGGCACGCTGCCCGCTAGTGTCAATATTGCTGCAATTCTCGACACTCGAACCATCAAGCTTGAGGAGAGGTAAGCTCGGGAGCCGTGGGTAGACTGAGATCAAAACTGAGCGCGCAATGTGTCGGAGATGCCGCAGGCATTGCCGCACCATGCTGCGACGGCGCGCAATAGCAATTAGCTAATTGCTCGCTAGATCGATTTGACCGGAATCATCGTCAAGTCATCCACCAGCCCGACTTCCTTCTGGACGAAGGGTTCGGCATACTTCACGCCCGCCAGCATGCCGTAGTAGCGTGCCATCGTGGCCACGCGTTCGCGAATTTCGGCGTGGGCAGGAAAGTCGCCACTGCCAGCCCGCTGGTCGGTGAACTGCGATTTGTAGGCATAAACAGATTCCAGCCGACCTTCAAACTGGGCCGTGATGTCTACCAGAAAGGTGGGGCGAACATCGTAATAAAGCGATGCATAGATAATCTTGAACGGACGGTGCGGCGCGAGGGACAGAGCTTTCGTGCCTTCAGCACCCCCGCCGGCGGATTGTTGAACGGTTTCCGCCTTTAGTTCCAGCTTGCTGAGCCCCGAAAGGAAGCAGGCTTCGTATCCCAAGGTGGCAGAGGTGTAGTGGTCGGGATGGCGTCCGAGCCAGTAAGGAAGAATCACCACGCGCGGCGTTTGTTCGCGGATCACCCGGGCGATCTTGAGGCGATTCTCCCAGGTGTTCTCAACTCGCCCGTCGGGGATGTCGAGGGCCTGACGAAAGACAGTCTTCAGAATCTTGGCAGCTTCGACAGCCTCGCTCGCGCGCTCTTCCGAGTTTCCGCGGGTTCCCATCTCGCCTTGAGTGAGATCGAGAATCCCAGTTCGCTGGCCGCGCTCGGCCATCTTCAGCAGCGTCCCGCCGCAGGTCTGCTCCACGTCGTCGCGATGGGCGGCAATCGCCAGAATGTCGAGGGATCGGCCGCTCACTCGATCTCCCCGGATTCCAAAGTCACTTTTTCGCTGACGATGAGCCGGTAGGGCGCCATCTCCCGGATGTGGGGAAGGACCCGCTCCACGTGTTCCTCGATGTCGATGAAGGTGAGGATGAGCGGCAGCTTGCCGCCGGCGTCCACCAAAGTGGAGGTCTTCACGCGGCCGCGTCCGGTAAAGCCCGCGACCGCGTGCAACACCGTGGCTCCTCGGACTTCTTGTTCCCGCAGGTATTTAAGCATTTCCAGATGTAAGGGACGATGATGCCATTCGTCGGCTTCGTTGAGATAAACGGAGATCTGGACGGCCTTAGGCGGCTCTGACATCAGGCGTTCGCGCCTCCCACACTGCGAGATTCTACACGTTCATTCCCGCTCATCAAATCGATCGTGCCGCCGCCGCTCCGGCGATGATCCCCACCAGACACAGCAGGTTGTTACCGATGATGTTGGCGGCAAACAGCGACCAGTGGCCCTGTTCGAAATAAGCCATGGTCTCGTAAGCGTAACTGGAAAAAGTGGTGTACGACCCGCAGAAGCCCACGGCAATCAGCCATCGCCAGAGCGGGTTGGCGATAACGCGCTGGGTCGTCCAGGCCAGGAAAAACCCCAACACCATGCTGCCGGTAATGTTGATGATCAACGTCCCCCAGGGAAAGGCAGCGTCGCTCATCCGGGTCACGATCTTGCCGAGAAAGTACCGCAGGTTGGCGCTGAGAACAGCGCCAAGCGATATCCAGGCGTAGGCTCTCCATTCGATCAAGGTTTGCATGCTGGTGCTCCTAGGAGTTGGCAATCGGTAGGAGTCATCAGCCCGCAGGGCGGTTCAAGGCGAACTCCATCGCCTGATTTAACTTACCTAATATAACAAACAAGAAATCGCTGAACTACGAGTGGTCGCAGCCTGAATGGATTCAGGCACTAGCAAGCAATTTGCACCGAGCCTGGTGCACTCTGCGCCTTGCCAAGGGGCGGCCCCTCGTTTAGTCTTGTCCGGCCGGATCGTGTGCAGTGACAGCCCTCCTATGAGTCTTGAGGAAAAACAGGTCAAAGCCCTCTCAGAGAATTTTTCAGCCGCAGTCGCCTGCCTGGCCCATGACGTGACACCAAAGCATGTGCATCGACTACGCACTGCCATCCGCCGGATCGAGAGCCTGGTCGCCTATGCGCGACCCCATCGTGGCCACAAGCAGGAGAAGGTACTCGGGAGTCTTTCCGCTCTGCGAAAACGAGCCGGCAAAGTGCGCGATCTCGATGTGCAGATGAAGTTGTTGGATGCTATTGCGAACACCTCCACGCGGCAGCACCGAGACGCGCTGAATGAATTGTTGAAACGTAAGCGCAGCCGGCAGGCGACACGGCTAAGCCAGGCCATCGCTGACGTCCAAACGGCTAAGCTGGACGGGCACGTGGAGCGACTATTAGAGAAAGCTGCCGAGGCTTCAGACGCGACTGAAAAGCCAGAGGCGCCTCTGGCCCAGGCGCGCCAGCAATTGGGGCGGCTCGCGGCGGAAACGACAATCAATGCTTCGACCAAGGCCCGGGTGCTGCACAAGGTACGCATCAGAATCAAGAGGATGCGGTACTTGGCCGAATTGGCAGGGAAGACCGCGGATCAGGACAGCTTTCTGACGGAATTGAAGGCGGCGCAGGATGTGCTGGGCGACTGGCACGACTGGGAAGAGCTCACATTCACAGCGGAAAAGCAGTTTGGAGATCGCTTTAACTGTCCGCTGCTGGTCGAAGTGCGGGCCTTGTTTGCCGCCAAGCACGTTGCCGCCTGCTCCGCCGCGGCGCAACTGCTGGCTTCTGGCGCCGCGACGCCGCTGCGGAAACAGGCTCGTGCGGCGGAGTCGCCACGGGCCCTGGCTCAGCGCGCCTGATCCACTATGCCGGTCTTTGCCGCTGTTGATATCGGCTCCAACTCGGTCCGTCTCAGTGTGGCCGAGCTGCGCCGCGGCAGGCTCATTTCCCTTCATCAGGACCGCGAGGTCACGCGCCTGGGCGAAGGCGTGTTTCGCGACGGCCATCTCAATCCCCAAGCCATGGCGCGCAGCCTGAAGGTACTGCGCCGCTTCAACCGTACAGTGCAAAGCTATGCCGTCGATCGCACGCGTGTGCTCGCAACCAGTGCGTTGCGGGACAGCGTCAATGGACGGATCTTCGCGGAGTGGGTGAAGTCTGCCACCGGATGGACCTTGGAGATCATCTCGGGGCTGGAGGAAGGCCGGCTGATCCACCTGGGACTGTTGGCCAGCCTGCGAGCGCGACCGGCGAAGATGATGCTGATTGACGTCGGCGGCGGAAGCTGCGAGCTCACATTCTCCGAGCGCGGGCATATCAAGGAAATCGTCACGTTGCCGCTGGGCGCGGTGAGGTTGACGCAGGAGTTCATTCGTCGCGATCCTCCCGGTAAAGAAGATTTAAAACGCCTTCGTGAGTTTATCGCTGAGGAGACAGCCCGCATCCCGCGATTGCTCTCACGGTCGAGTGTAGGGGTGGCAATTGCGACTTCCGGAACCGCCGCAGCGCTGGCCGGAGCTGCCGGATCGCTGAAGCTGGGTGGCAATCAGGTATCACGCCAAGCCATGACAAAGCTTGCCAAGAGGCTGGCGAAGATGACACAGCGCCAGCGGGCAGCTATCAAGGGCATCAACTCCAAACGGGCCGAGATCGTGATTGCCGGGGCAGCGGTCTATCGGCATCTGATGGAGGTCTGCGGCCTGCGGGCTTTCCGCTATTCGCCGCTCGGGTTACGGGACGGCATTCTCGCTCAGATGGCGGCCGAATACGATCAACACACACGGTCGCACCAACAGTTGGAGTCGGACCGCCAGGATATCCTGCTGAACATCACTCGCCGCTACGGCGCCAATCTAGCCCACGCCGACCATGTCCGCAGCTTGGTCTGGGCGCTTTTCGATCAAACACGTTCCCTGCACGGTTTGAACAAGAACTTCCGGGAGTGGATTGGCGCCGCGGCGATGCTTTATGAAGTTGGCAACTACGTGAATCCGGTGGGCCGCCATCGGCATGCTTATTACATCGTTTCGCACTCCGAACTGTTTGGCTTCACGCCGCTCGAGCGCAAGATCATGGCAACCATCGCGCGCTTCCAAGGCAAGTCGAAGCCACAGTTGCGGGACCGGCTGATCAAGATCCTTCCTGCGCCGGTCCGGGTAGACACGATCAAGGCGACGGCGTTGTTGCGCGTCGCTCGTGCCTTGAACCAGGGTCGCCGACAGGCCGTTCAGACGATCCGCGCGACCCCACGCGAGGGCGAGATCATTGTGACCGTGAAAGCACGACGCCGCGCCAGCGTGGACCTGGAGCTATGGGCGGGAGAAAAAGAAGTACCTTACTTCCGCGAAGTCTTCGGTCGGGAGCTGCGTTTTCGGCTGGATTGAAGCGCGCGAGCGATTTTCGGGGTCACCAGCCAATCCAGAATTCCCGAGCGTCCGGCGATCTCCACTTTGGCTACCGAGCCTTTTTTGAGCTCAATGCGGGCGGCTCCGGCACCGGCGGAAACTATCTTGCTGAGGAACTCGCTGAGGCTGGGATTGTGCCCTACGACCATCACGGCTTCATGCTTGCGCAGGCGCGTCAGCAGCGCCTGAAAGTCCGCGACTTGGGCTTGCGGCCGCAGAGCATCATCCAGTTGAACTGCGCCTTCAAACGCCAGTTCGTTCGCCACCAGGCTCGCTGTCTGGCGGGACCGCTTGAGCGGACTGCTGACAAGCTGCTCGACCTGTACATCCAAATTCGCTAACAGGCGGCCGACGTATCTCGCCTGAAGCGTGCCCTCTTCGTCGAGAGGCCTCCGCTCGTCTTTTTGTGTGTTGAGCAGGCTATGGCCGGCGGAAGCGTGACGAAGAAAATAGATGATCATAGGCGTTTAGCGGTGGGCTACCTGCCGGGCGGGCTTGCGGGGCGCGATCTTGGTTTGGGGCATGGAGGGTTCAGGGATGGACGCTGCATTGGCACTTCCCTCGGCTACGCCGATCAGGAAATCCTGGGCCGAGAAGCGCTCTTCATGGCGGCGACGTGGCAACTTGGAGTAGCGCCCGTTACGATCGAGGAACCGTACCTTGGTATTGTCGGCGAGGTACGCCGCCAGAATCTCGTTCTTGATCCGCTGTTGCAGGGCCGGGTCCAGCAGGGGACACAGGACTTCGACGCGCTCGTACAAATTTCGCGGCATCCAATCGGCGCTGGAGATGTAGATCTCTTCGTCGCCGCCGTTGTCAAAATAGAAGATGCGGCTGTGTTCCAGGAAACGGCCCACGACGCTGCGCACCACGATGTTCTCGCTGATCCCCGGCACGCCTGGCCGCAGCGAACACATCCCGCGTACGTTGAGATCGATCTTCACGCCTTCCTGAGAGGCACGGTAAAGCGCCTGGATCACGTTCTTGTCCAGCAACGCGTTCATCTTAGCGACGATTCGGGCCGGCCGCCCGGCTCGGGCGTGATTGGTTTCCCGCTGGATCAGCGCCAGCGCCGTTGCTGCGAGCTCGATGGGCGAGATCGATAAGGGAGCATAGCTCGCGGCTTCAGAGTAGGCTGTGAGGTAGTTGAACAACGAATGAATCGACGATGTGATCTCAGGCGACGCCGTGAGCAGGCTGATGTCGGTATAAAACCTGGAGGTCGTAGGGTTGTAATTCCCGGTGCCAATGTGCGCATAGCGCCGCGTTACGCCGTCGGCGTCATGACGCACCAGCAGGCAGAGTTTGCAGTGCGTTTTCAGCCCGACGAGCCCGTGGTACACCTGCACGCCTTCGTCTTCCAACATGCGCGCCCATTCGATGTTCGAAGCCTCGTCGAAGCGCGCCTTCAATTCCAGAACAGCGATCACCTCTTTTTCATCCGCCGCCGCCGAAATCAGGGCGCTAATGATGGGCGAGTCTTTGTTGGTGCGGTAAATAGTCTGTTTTACCGAGATCACGTGGGGGTCGCTGGCCGCGTTTTTAATGAAGTCCACCACGGATTCAAAGGAGTCGTAAGGGTGGTGCAACAGAATATCGCGTTTGCGCAGCTCGTCGAAGATGTTGCTGCTGGTCGCCGGCAGCCGCAATTCGCGCGCTACGAAGTTCTTGAACTTCAAGTCCGGGCGTTCAGTCAGCTCGTAGAAATTAAATAGTCGCGAGAGATTAACCGGGCCCTGGGTGTAGAAGACTTGCCAGTCTTCGAGTTCGAAGGTCTGCTGCAGACGGCGGGCGATCTCGCTGTGCACGCCGGAATCGATTTCCAGTCGTACGGCGTCGCCTTTGCGGCGCCGGTGGAGCTCGGTGCGAACCGATTCGAGCAGGTTGCGCGCTTCTTCTTCTTCGAGGTAGAGGTTGCTGTTGCGCGTGACCCGAAACGATGTGGCAGAGAGAATATCGTAGCCGCGGTACATGTGCGCGGCGTGATAGGTGAGCAGGTCGGCCAGAAAGATATAGTCGATGCCAGATTTGGAGGGCAACCTCACCAGGCGTGGCAAAACGCGAGGCACGGTGATCACGCCCACATAGGTGCCGCTGGCGCGCCGCTTACGCCGCAGCAGGAGGGCAATGCACAGAGCTTTGTTCAGCACGCGAGGAAACGGATGCGCCGGGTCAACGGTCACCGGCGTCAGTACCGGATCGACCTCTTTCTCGCAGTAGGAGTCGATGTAGGCCAGTTGGTCCGGGTCCAAATCCTTGAGGTCCAGGACGCGAATACCTTCCCGCGCCAGCGCCGGAAGCAGTTCGCGATTCCAGCACTCGTACTGTTTTTCGACGAACTCGTGGGTCTCCTTGGAGATCAATTCGCGCTCCTGCTGGGCGGTCATCGCGTCGGGTCCGGAATCGATGAAACCTTCTTCAATTCGTTGCAGCAGACCGGCCACGCGGACTTCGAAAAACTCGTCAAGGTTGCTGGCCGAGATGGCTAGAAACTTGACACGCTCCAGCATGGGATTGTGCTCATCCTCGGCCTCTTCGAGCACACGTCGGTTAAAGGCTAACCAGGAGCCCTCGCGGTTGATGTATAGAGATGGATCTTCGACCGGACGTTTCATATGGGCGTTGCGAACCCCGGGATGGTAGCAACAGAAATGTGAACGGAGGGTTAAAACCTCAAACTGAATGCTGGTCCCTTTGTTTCACCTGTTGAAACAACTTCCGCGGGCCGCGGCTTCT
>DATDGP010000273.1:0-31423 GCA_036522035.1 Terriglobales bacterium | reverse complement strand
CGAGTGACGGGTACAACGATGGCGGACACCCCTTGAGGTAGAGCCTCCCCGATGAGATCGAGCACATCTTGGATGCGGGCCAAAGCGGACCCTTCATCGGAGACGACCAGCACGCTATGGCCATTGAGGTCGACGAGTCTGTTCGGCATGGCCTCTCCTCCTCGCTGCCGTGACGGCCCACGGCCTAATATTTAGCACACAATACACCACCTCGTGAGAGTGCCCGCGCTCATTAGAACCTTATCCAGCTGTTCGGAGCAGGTGATTGCGAAAAAAGTGCAGCTCGGCGGAGGCCCAGCATAAAATAGGCGAACATGAGCCTGGATCGGTCTCCGACGAGGGATCTCGAACAGCGCGTTCGTCAGCTCCTGCTGTTGCAGGAGGTGGTTAAGAAAGTCAACTCCATTCTGGACCTCGAACAACTGCTGGATGAAATTGTTGGCAGCGTAGTCGAGGTATTCGGCTGCACGCAAACGGCGGTGGCTGTAATCGACGAATCCCGCAACGACCTATTGGTTATCGCGGTCCGAGGGTTTTCCACAGTTCGCAAGGGTCTCCGCTTTAAAATTGGCGCGGAAGGCATGGTGGGCCAAGTTGCTGCCACCGGCATCATGCGCTATGCGCCTGACGTACGCAAAGATCCTTTCTACGTGAACACCGAGCCGACCACCCTTTCTGAGATCGATATTCCCCTGATCAGCCGCGGCAAACTGATCGGGGTACTCGATGCCCAAAGCCCCGTCGCGAACGGGTTTTCCCCGGAACAGATCGAGCTGCTATGCGCTCTGGCCGACAATATCGCGATCGCTATGGAGAATGCGCGCCTCTTTCGTCATGAACGCCTGGAAAAAGAAAGGGCGCTCAGAGAGCAAGACGAGGCACGCCGCATCCAGCGGGCCTTGTTGCCGGAGAAAGATCCTGCCATTCCGGGTTACCGGGTTGATGGAGTTTGCCTGCAGCTGAGCGCGGTAGGTGGAGACTGGTACGACTATATGCCGCTGGGCGAAAATAAATGGGGAATTGCCCTGGGGGATGTGTGTGGCAAGGGAATGGCGGCGGCGCTGCTCATGGCCGCGACGCGCACCCTTCTGCGTCGTGCGGCGGGAGTCTCCGATTCGCCGTCTGAAGTATTGGCCAGGGTCAATGAAGCGTTGATGAAAGACTTGCCCGAAGGCCGGTTTGTAACCATGGCCTACCTGGTATTAGACACCGGCCTAGGGGTTGTGCGGACTGCCAGCGCGGGTCATCCCTCGTCTCTGCTCCTGGTCGATCGTGCCCAGCCTATGTCGTTGGAAACAGCCCACGGTTACCCGCTGGGAATGATGGCGTCTCAATACTCGGAGCTCCAAATGAAACTGGAATGCGGGAACGCCATCCTGATCTATTCAGATGGCGTCCTTGAGGCCACTGACAGCAACGGCCAGGAGTACGGCGTCGCCCGTCTCGCCGAATTTGTCCGAGGGCCGGAGATATCGGCCAAGGCCTTGTTAGGCGATGTGCAAAGGTTTACTCAGGGTGGCGCACTTTCCGACGATGCGACGGCGGTCGTTGTACGGCGTACTTAAGAGGTCAGATCTGGGTGACGGATTCGGCGATTGAACGCGGCAACACCGAGAGTCTAGTCGTTTTTCGCCGTCTCTAAAACCTTGGCGCGCGAGCCCCCGGCTGGGCGATAATAAGGGCCTTTCAGAAAGGACATCAACCATGCGCAAGGGTCTTCGCTTGGGAATCATCTGCAATCTAGCCATCGCGGCTTGCACTCTGGCCTGGGCGCAACAGCCCGCCCAGGACAAGAGCACGCGTTCCAGCCCCCCGGCCACCACAGAATGCAGTATCAAGGGGAAGAAGGTGACAATCAGTTACAGCCAGCCGTCGATGAAAGGCAGAAAGATCGTGGGCGAGCTCGTACCCTACGGGAAAGTGTGGCGTACTGGGGCCAACGAAGCTACCACCCTGACTACCGCCATCGATCTCGATATCGGCGGCGCCAAGGTTCCGGCAGGAACTTACACGTTATACACACTGCCTGCGCCTGACAACTGGAAGCTCATCATCAACAAGCAGACCGGACAGTGGGGCACCGTCTACAACCAAGACCAGGATCTGGCGCGCGTGGACATGAAGAAGGAAGAGATCGTGGTTCCGGTGGAGACATTTACGATGTCACTCGATCAAGACGACAATAGCAGCGCCGACCTGGTGCTGGAGTGGGAGAAGACGCGGTTGAAAGTGTTAGTGAAGGCAGCGACGCCGGCGATTGACGATCGCGTTCGCCAGTGACGCACCTTCTCTACTTGGGCTTGCGCTCGTCGCTGGCGATCACGCCGTCCTTGATATGGATAACGCGGTGTGCGTGCTCGGCGATATCAGCCTCGTGCGTGACCAGCACGATGGTGTTGCCCTTTTGATGAAGATCGTGGAACAGGGTCATGATTTCCGCGCCGGTCTGGGAATCAAGGTTGCCGGTGGGCTCATCGGCCAGGATGATCGACGGATGGTTAACCAGCGCCCGGGCAACGGCGACGCGCTGGCGTTGGCCACCGGAGAGCTCGTTGGGCTTGTGCGACATGCGGTCGGCTAAGTCAACGGCTTCCAGAGCTTCCTTGGCGCGGGTGATGCGCTCGTCTGACGGTGTGCCGCTGTAGATCAGCGGGAGTTCCACGTTGTGCAGGGCGGTGGCTCGGGCCAGCAAGTTGAAGGTCTGAAAAACAAACCCGATCTCCTTGTTGCGAATGCGCGCCAGTTCGTCGTCATCCAGTTCGCTGACCAGGTTGTTATTGAGCCAGTAGCGTCCCTTGCTGGGCGAATCCAAGCAGCCAATCAAGTTCATGAGCGTGGACTTGCCCGACCCGGAGGGCCCCATGATGGCGACATACTCTCCGCGGTTGATGCGCAGGTTCACACCGCGCAGCGCATGCACCTGCTCGGAACCCATTTCGTAGGTCTTCCAGAGGTTGTCGGTGCAGATGATGCAGTCTTCCGGCGGCGCGTTCAAGACGCTCGGCGTAAGCTCGACCACTTCCGTTCCCATGCTTTTCTCCCTGTGGGGCTCCAGCGAATGTCTCTCTCTAAACCTTGGACGCGCGAGCCTGCCCTTCGTTTAGGACTCGGTCTTGACAGCGACGGAATTATCTATCTTGACGCCGGCGCCATTGCGCAGGGTTTTTAGGACTTTGTAGCTGCCGGTGATGATCTCATCGCCTTCCTCGAGCCCGTCCGTCACCTGGATATCCGTGGTTCCGGTCAAGCCAGTCTTCACGGTGCGGAATTCAGCCTTCTTGCTCTTGCTAATCACAAATACACCCTGAAGTTCTAGAGCTTCCTTCTCCGCACCGGGGTTGGGGTTGGCGGCGGCCTTCACAGGTTGCGCCACCTTTTTGTTTTTGTCTTTGTCTTGGGCGTCCAAGTCCTTCTTGTCGCGAATCGTGAGCGCCTGGATCGGAATCGTGAGTACGCCGTGCGCTGAACCAGTGGTGATCTTGGCGGTGGTCGATAGCCCGGGACGCAAGTTGGGCGGAGGTTCCTTCAAAGTGATCACTACCTTGAAGTCCTTGGCCTCCTGGTTGCTGGCCGTGCTTTGCGACGTGGAAATACCCGTAGAGCGGACAATGGCGTTGTCGCCGATCTCAGTGACGGTGCCCGGGAAGGTCTGTCCGGGGATCGCGTCGATGGTGACTTCTGCCGACTGTCCCGTTTGCACGTTGACGATATCCGTCTCATCGACCTGCACTTCGGCCGTGATGACACCCATATCCGAGACGGTCATCAGGGTGCTGCCAGGCGAGTTCTGTATGCCCGGCACGACTGTTTCGCCTTCGTGGACGGGCACATTCGTGACCACTCCATCATACGGAGCCGTAAAAATGGTCTTGCTGAGCACGTCATCGAAATGAACCAGTTGGGCTTTGGCACTCTTGACGTGACCCTGAGCGGAGTCCAGGTTGGCTCTAGCTTGCGCTACCTGCGCCACATCATGAGCTGCTACCGCCTGCGCCACTTCGTAGGCGACCTTTTTGGCTTCATAATCCTGCTTGGCGATCAGCTCGTTTTTGTAGAGTCCTTCGGCGCGCTCGCTGTCCAGTCTTGACTGGGCCTGACTGGCTTTGCTGCTAGTGGACTGGGCCAGAGCGGTCTTCAGCGCCGCATCGGCAGCCAAGGCATCGGTCTCGCTCGCCGCCAGCCCCGCTTTCATCTGGTTCACGTCGGCGGTCGACTGCACGTTCTCCAGTGTGGCCAACAACTGGCCCCTCTTCACCTTATCGCCTTCCTTCACGTAGAGGTGGGTGATTCGCCCCATGGCGTTAGCCCCCACATTGACAAAATTCTTGGGCTTGATCTCACCTGAGGCTGTAACCTCCGATGCGATGTCTTGTCGGATGACCTTGCCAGTCTGCACCGTGACCACGTTTTTCTGGGTCTGGTTTACTGTAAAGCCAACAACCGCTCCCAGCAGCACAACCACCCCGACTATGATTGCAATCTTCTTTGCGTTCATGAGTCCTTCCGGTGCCCGTTAGAGGTATGCACCATAGATATACGCCATTCTTGCCATGAGAGTTCCCGAGACGGGCAGGCTTTCGCCGTCTTTTTTGAAATGGCGGGTCGTTGAAGATTATACCTAAGACTCGCGCGACGACAGAAATGAAAATGCGGCAGAAAATGTCCAAGTGGCCTTATTTGCTGGGCTTAGGCGGTAAAGAGGGGCGTCGATTCAAGGCTGCTCGCCCTTGCTCGAGGAGGTACTAAAGGACTAGAATGTAAACACCTCTACTTATACCCGGAGGAGGTGTTCGGTAGTGTCTACTTATATTCGTTTCAGGTACTCTTTTGTACTTCTCATTTTCACGATTTGGGGTTGTTTCCTGGCTTCAGGCCAGAACTCCCAGCAGCAAAACTCCAAATCGGATGCTCCCTCGGCTCAACCATCGGCTCAATCCTCGCAAGATGATCAGGATCCGCTTAAACGCACACGAAAAAACGACCAGAAAGACGCCGTTAAAGAAAAGCTGGGCGGGGTCTATAAGAAATGGCTCGATGAGGACGTGCGCTGGATCATCACCGATGAAGAGTTGTCGGCGTTCAAAAAGCTGAGCAACAACGCCGAGCGCGATCAGTTCATCGAGATGTTCTGGCAGCGGCGCGATCCCACTCCGGACACCGCGGAGAACGAATACAAAGAAGAGCACTACCGCCGCATCGCTTACGCCAACGAACATTTCGCGGCCGGCATGCCGGGCTGGAGGACGGACCGGGGCCGGATCTGGATCATGTACGGCAAGCCCGACTCCATCGACGCCCATCCCATGGGCGGCCCTTACCAGCGTCCTGCGGAAGAGGGTGGTGGCCAGACGGAAACCTATCCCTTTGAAGTGTGGCGCTACCGCTATCTCGAGGGCATCGGCCAGGAGATCGAAATCGAATTTGTGGACGACTGCAACTGCGGCGCCTATGAGATGACCAACGACCGTTCCAAGAAAGATGCGCTTCTCCATGTGCCCAACGCCGGGCTCACGGACATGGAAGCCATGGGCATGAGTACCAAGGCGGATCGTTTCCAGAATCCGGAATCGCTGGGCCAGGGCTTCTTCAACAGCAACCTCAACACCAAGGAATTCGACCGCTTGGAGACCTTCGCCAAGCTGAACAAAGCGCCGGATGTGAAATACAACGAGGCGATGGCGAGCGAGATCGTGAGTCACAAATTCCGCGCCCACCCTCTGCCTTTTGACGTGCGCGTGGACTTCGTGAAGTTGACGTCGGATACAGTGCTGGTTCCGATCACTGTGCAAGTGCCCTTGAGCGAACTGACCTGGGCCAACAAGGACGGAGTTCAGCGTGCCGTGCTGGGCGTTTACGGCCAGCTCACGACGCTCGCGGGAAAGATTGTGCAGACTTTTGACGAGACTCTGCACAAAGATATCCCCGCGGACCTGCTCGAAAAAGAGATCAACAATACCTCGCTGTTCTGGAAGGCTCTGCCCATGCGGCCGGGCCTGTACCGGCTCGATGTTGTGGTCAAGGATGTGAACGGCATCAAAGTCGGCGTTTTCAGCCGCAGCTACACTGTCCCCGATTACAGCAACGACGAGAAACTCACCTCCTCGACGCTGATACTGGCCGACAAGATGGAATCGGTTCCGGCCAGCGAGATTGGCACCGGGAACTTCGTGATCGGCACCAACAAGGTGCGGCCCAGGGTACAGCCCGCGGACGGCAAACCGGCATCTTTCAAGAAAGAGGAGAAGCTCAGTGTCTGGGTGCAGGTGTACAACTTGGGAATCGACGATAAGACCAAGAAGCCCTCGGCCACGGTGGAATACGAGATTCTGAATACCACGACCAATCACTCCGTGCTAGACTTAACGCAAACGACGGCGCAAATGGGGAATGTCGGCGAGCAAGTGACCCTTTCGACGACCCTGCCGCTCAGTAAGCTGGAGCCGGGCGTCTATCAAGTAACCGTCAAGGTCAACGACCAGGTTTCTAAGCAAGCCATTTCGCCGACGGCAAAATTTGCAGTCCAGTAAGCGGAGTCCACTCTGGGGTAGGCAGATCATGGCCCGTAAACTCGGATGTCTGATGTTGGTTCTGTTCGCGGTCACCGCTTCAGTGGCTGCGGACGGCGGAGCGATCTCTGGCTACGTCAAGGACAGCACGGGAACTCCCCAGATCGGCGCCGTAGTACAGGTCTTTACGTCCGCTGCATCCCTGGGCGCGATTGTCTTTACCGATCAAAACGGCTTTTATGCCGCCGAACATCTCCTGCCGGGCGTCTACCAGGTCAAAGTTACGGCGCCGGCCTTCGTGCCTTCTATGCGCGAGAATCTCAGTCTGCGCGAGGGTGCACGGCTTCTCGTCAACATTACTCTCAGCACCCTGACGGACGCCGCCAAAGTGCTGCCGGCGCG
Organism: Terriglobales bacterium; assembly: GCA_036522035.1. GTDB lineage: Bacteria > Acidobacteriota > Terriglobia > Terriglobales > Acidobacteriaceae > Angelobacter. Next base: position 24,515 of record DATDGP010000273.1, on the reverse strand, counting down.
CCGTTCCAGCAGCACCGAGCCGGACGACTGGCACTGGACCTTGCGTTCCTCGGCGAATCGTCCCATCCTCCGCGCCGTCGGTTCCAGCAATAGTGGTAGTCAAGACTCGAGCTCGCTTTCGAATCCTGCTCTCGCCGAGCAGGCGCAGGATCGCAGCTCCACGACGCGCCTGGCCTTCATCGCCGGATCGGAGGCGGAAGGTTTCGGCAGCTCGGGCGACGTGACTACGGCCTTCGCGTTTGAGAAGTCCATGTTTGCCGGCGGCACGCTGTCATTCAACGGCGACATCGGCTCTTCTACTTCCGGCGATCCCGCAGGAGTTCTACGGGCCTCTTACGCGCATGATTTCGGCGACCTATCGCGGCCCGTGGTCACGCTGACTTATCGCAGGTTCGCTACGCCGGGCGCAGCCGGAGAGAATTCGCCGTACGCCGCGATGGAGGTCAACACTTCTGATCACATGGCTTTGTCGGAAGCCATCGAACTAGAATACGGCGGGGCTTTGGAGTCGGTGGAATTCGCCAAGCGGGTGAACGCTTTCCGGCCTTACGGAGCCGTCCTGGTCCATCTTTCCCCGGATTGGGTGGTTGAATATCGCTATGCCACGGCGGAACCCGACACACGCACCGCCAAGGGCTTCGACAGTGCCCCGGCCGATCTGAGCGAGTCAGGTCCCAAGATGGCTGTGACCAATGGCATGCCTGATGTCGAACGCGCTCAGCATCAGGAAGTTTCGGCGTCACGGCGCTTCGGCAAGACCAGCGTCCAAGTAGCTTGCTATACCGATCACGTCCACAACCTGGTTCTCACTGGCGCCGGCGATCCCTCCAACTACTCCGATGATGTGCTGCCCGATCTTTACTCCGGCACCTTCTCCTACGCTTACGGCAGCGATTTCAACACTACGGGTGCTCGCGTTGTGGTGGAACGCAAAATTCTCGAACAGCTCACCGCTACCTTTGACTATTCGACCGGTGGGGCCATCACGGCGGGTTCCGCCATCAACTGGCAGAATCTGGCGCAGGCACTCGCCACGGTCCGCCAGCAATCGGTTGGCGCCAAGATCTCCGGCTACTTTCACGCCACCGGTACTCGCTGGATCGCGTCCTACAAGTGGACCAGCGGCAACGTCATCTCCCCGGTGGATGCCTTCAACGCCTCACCCGGCCAGACCGATCCCTTCTTGAGCGTGTTCATCCGCCAGCGGCTGCCGGGAGCCTCCTTCATCCCGGCCAAAATGGATGCGCTGGTTGATCTGCGCAATATGCTGGCCCAGGGCTACGTACCGATCGTAGGGCCCGATGGGCGCATCGTTTACCTGATGCAGTCAGCGCGCTCTCTCCGCGCCGGTCTGGCGTTTACGTTCTAGAAGCTCTTATCCCGAACGAGGGATCCCATCGCTAGGTGCGTAAGGATGCGCTCCGAGGGTCAATCAGTAGCCTCAGCCCAGCTACCGCCAGAATTGCCACCAGGGTTTCTTCCCCGCATTTTCCTCTTCTTCGGGCGCCGTCACTTGATCGCTCAGGCCGAGAAAACCGGATGCTCGGACGGGCATGGAATCGCGTCGCGGCTGAGCCTCGCCAGGCCCAGAGGCCTGGGGCGCCGCCCCAGAGTGGCGCCTGGGACGGAAAACCGCAATCGCGGTTTCATCACCGATTGGCGGGCCCAACACGGTGACGACGGTTCGCGGAGCCGTCAAGGCATACTCGATCGCCGTCCTGCCCGGTGCCTCAAACACGGCCTCCCTTGGCAAATGCGATCGCAGTTCAGCCGCAGTGAGTTCATCAAAGACAATCCATCGCGCCATGGGGTGAATGACCTCCAGATTTGAAAGGAAGACGGTGGCCGATACCTTAGATGCCTTGAGCCCGCGCTGAAGTTTGACGCGGGTAAGTGGCTTCAGGTACTCTCCGGCTTCCTATCTTGTTCTCTAGGAGAAGCCGATGGCAGAATTCTCCCTCAGCCGCCGCCGTTTCGCTCTCGGGGCCGCAGCGGCAACGGCCGCTATGGCGTTGCCCGGCCAGTCCGTTCCCCCTACGACGAAAGACCAAGCTACCGGCGCCAATCCGCCACCCCACGCCAGTCCATCTCCTGCCACGCTCGAGCAGCAAGCCCAAGAGGCTTTCTCCAAGCTATCGGCCTCGGCCCAGGCCGAGGTGGAGATCAAGTTTCGCAACGTCCTGCTGAAATACGGCGACAAGCTCAGCGACGAACAGAAGACTGACGTGCGTAAAGCTCTGGCCGAAGCCCAGGACGGACTGGAAGCTATCCGCGCTTTCGCGCTGGCCAACGGCGATCAGCCGGCGGCCGTGTTTCACATCTATCGGGGAGAGGAGAAGAAATAATGGCCAGCGAAGAGGTCCTATACCTCCCCGTCAGTGAACTATCCCGGCGCATCCGCCAACGACAGCTTTCGCCCGTCAAGCTCACGGAAACTTATCTGGACCGATGCCGCTCTATCGGGCCGGGACTGAACGCATTCGTTACTCTGACGCCGGAGTTGGCCGTGACTCAGGCGCGCGCGGCGGAAAAGGAAATCACCTCGGGAAAGTATCGCGGACCGCTGCATGGTGTTCCCTACGCGGCCAAGGATTTGTTGGCGGTGAAGGGATATCCGACCACTTGGGGCGCGCGGCCGTACGCGAACCAGACGTTTACTTCCGATGCCACCATAATCCGCAAGTTGAACGAAGCCGGCGCGATCCTGCTGGGCAAAGCGGCGATGATCGAGCTGGCCGGCGGCATGGGATATCGCTATGCCTCGGCCTCGGCTACGGGCGCGGCCAGAAATCCCTGGAACCGTGATCACTGGACCTGCGGATCGTCGAGCGGCTCGGGCGCGATCATGGCAGCGGGGCTGGCGGCTTTTGCCCTTGGGACGGAAACCTGGGGCTCGATTATCTGTCCTTCCGGTTTTTGCGGCATCAGCGGCTTGCGTCCGACGTACGGACGAGTGAGCCGCTATGGTGCCATGGCGCTTTCCTACTCCATGGACAAGATTGGTCCCATGTGTCGCACCGCCGCCGATTGTGATCTGGTCCTGCGTGTTATTTCCGGGCACGACTCCGAGGATCTTGGTTCATTGCCGGAATCGTTGGCAAAGTATTCGGGTGAGGAACCCGGCAAGGCCCCGCTGCGCGTGGGCTGGCTGATAAATCAATGGAAGAAGGTGAATCCTGACGTCGAACACGCCGTGACAACGGCGCGTCAGGTGCTCGCGGCCAGCCCGGAAATCAAGATCAGCGAAGTGTTGCTGCCCGAGGGGCCCTGGGAGGCCGCGGCTGGAGTGATCGTATCGGTGGAAGGCGCCGCGGCTTTTCGGTCGTTGATTCACTCCGGCGAGGTGGCGGAATTGAACGATCCCGTGGGGAAGATCGGCGGCTATGTGAACGAGGAGATCAGCGCGGCAGACTTCATCGCCGCCCAGCGCATCCGGTCCATTCTGCAGAGAAAGATGGATGAACTCTTTCAGCAGGTCGATGTCCTGGCTGCCGCGACTCTTCCCGTCACGGCCACCAACGTCGAGGCGAACTTAGACCAAGCTCTATCGTTCTCCGATCCCATCGGAGGGATCGGGAACTTCTGCGGCCTGCCAGCCGTCAGCGTGCCTTGCGGGTTCGGTGACAACGGCTTGCCGGTCGGGCTGCAATTCATCGGCCGGGCGCTCGATGACGCCCGGGTAATCGCCGCTGCGCGCCTCTATCAAAGCCGCACTGACTGGCACACCCATCATCCCAAGTTATGAAAAACACAGGTGTTTAACCCAGTGCTTGAGTTTCGGTCGTTGTGCCATACTTAAGTTCGGCTCTGTCCGGGGCAGATGCCTGCATCTTATTCCACAGAGCAAGCTGCCAAAAGATTTGAGAATGTGCGCCGACTTGGTTAACGGTACAGACTTCGCTCGGGAATCGCTGCGCGATTCTATCCTGCGTCACATTCGCTACACCCTGGCGCGCCCAACCGGTGATCTCGCAGCCCGCGAGTTGTTCAAGCCCGTGTCCCTGGCCGTCCGCGACCTGCTCATTGATCACCTTCTACTTACCGAGCAGCGTTACCGTGCCCACGATGCCAAGCGCGTTCACTACCTGTCGCTGGAGTTCTTGATGGGCCGATGGCTGAGCGACAACCTTTGCAACCTTGGCCTCATCGAGCCTTGCCGCCAAGTGCTCGCGGAGCTGAATGTGGACCTCGACCAGGTGCTCGAAGTCGAGCCTGACATGGGCCTGGGCAACGGCGGACTAGGACGTCTGGCCGCGTGTTTCCTGGAGTCGCTGGCCACGCTCGCCATGCCTGGTTTTGGTTACGGCATCGACTACGAATACGGCATGTTCAAGCAGGAGATCGTCGGCGGCCATCAACACGAGAAACCAGATCTTTGGAAGTCGGAGGGAACGCCGTTCTACATCGAGCGGGCCGACGAGATGTGCTCCATTCCGCTGTACGGGCGGGTGGAACACTCGCGCGACTCGGAAGGAAATCGCATTCAAAACTGGGTGGACTACCGGATCGTTGTCGGGGTACCCAATGATATGCCTGTGGCCGGGCTGAACGGCGAGACCGTGAATTACTTGCGCCTGTTCACCGCCCGCTCGTCGGAGGATTTCGACATCGAGATCTTCAATCGCGGCGACTACATCCGCGCCGTGGAACAGAAGATCGCGTCGGAGAACATCTCCCGCGTCCTCTATCCTTCCGATTCCGTGCTCTCGGGCCGGGAGCTTCGTCTGGTGCAGGAATATTTCCTGGTGGCCTGCTCGTTGCGTGACATCGTTCGCCAGTACCTGGCGACGCACCGCGATTTTCTTCAGTTTCCAGCCAAAGTCGCGGTGCAGATGAATGACACCCATCCCAGCCTGTGCGTCGCCGAACTGATGCGGTTGCTGATCGACGATTATCACGTCGATTGGGACCACGCCTGGGAGATCACACAGGCCACACTCGGGTACACCAACCATACGTTGCTGCCGGAAGCCCTGGAGCGATGGCCGGTCTCACTTCTAGAGCGCGTGCTGCCCCGGCACATGGAGATCATCTTCGGTATCAATCACCAGTTTCTGCGCCTGGTGGGGCGGCGTTGGCCACTGGACGTGGGCCGGCAGCAGCGCATGTCCATCATCGAAGAAGGGCCGGAGAAGCAGGTGCGGATGGCGCATCTGGCCATGGTCGGGAGCCACGCGATCAATGGCGTATCCCGGCTGCATACTGAGCTCCTCAAGAGCACGCTCGCGCCGGACTTGGCCACGCTCTGGCCTGAACGCTTCAGCAACAAAACCAACGGAGTGAGTCCGCGGCGCTGGCTGCTGAAATCAAACCCTGAACTTTCCGCGCTCCTTACCCGGACGGTCGGCGACGGCTGGATCATTGACCTCGAGCTGGTGCGCGCCCTTGAGAAACTCTCCGACGATGCAGGATTCCGCCAGGAATTTCTTGATATCAAGCGGCGCAACAAGGAGCGGCTGGCGCGCGCAGTCTTCTCGGCCACCGGAATTACTCTGGATCCCAGCGCCATGTTTGACGTCCAGGTCAAGCGTATTCACGAGTATAAGCGCCAATTGCTGAACGTCATGCGCTTGATCCACGAGTACCTGAGCCTGGTGGATGACGGCGTGGAACCAAAGTGCTCGCGGGTCTACCTCTTTGCCGGCAAGGCCGCGCCCGGCTACTGGGCGGCCAAGCAGATCATCAAGCTCATCAACAACGTGGCCCAAGTGGTGAATGCCGAGCCCCGCACGCAAGGGAAGATCAAGGTCGTCTTCATGCCTGACTACCGCGTCTCGTTGGCGGAGATTATTATGCCCGCAGCCGACCTCAGCCAGCAGATCTCTACCGCTGGCATGGAAGCTTCCGGCACCGGCAACATGAAGCTGGCAATGAACGGCGCTCTTACTCTGGGCACCCGTGACGGCGCCAACATCGAGATCATGGAGGCCGTGGGGCCGGCGAACTTCTACGTCTTCGGGCTGACCCCGCAGGAAGTGAGTTGGTATCGCGACAAAGGGACCTATCATCCGCGCGAGTTATATGCTGAAAGTTCGCTGCTGCGCCGGGTAATGGACAGTCTGAGTTCGGACCGCTTCTGTCCCGACGAGCATGGATTGTTCCGCTGGATCGTGGATGAAATCCTTGATCGCGGCGACCGCTACTTCCACATGGCCGACTTGCCTTCGTACATCGAAGCCAGCTCTCGGGCCGCCGCCGACTATCAGGCTGCGCCGGTTTGGGCGGCTAAGGCGATCTTGAACGTCGCGCGTGTGGGAACTTTCTCGAGCGACCGCACCATACGGGAATACGCGCGAGACATCTGGGGCATTCAGCCGCTGCCGACAGCGCAGGAATCCCTGCCCGATCCTCCTCAGGAGCCCATGGGCGCTGAAATCTCCCACTAGTTAGTGATCCATATCTGAAAAATGTTTCCATCCCTGCGCCTGCGTCCGGGGAGTTGGCGAGGGTGATGAGAGATGACGGATCGTGACGTCATTGGTGGCGGCATCGCTCCCGACCACGGCGCGATCGCGTCCCGACCTGGCGTGTTGTGCCGGTGAAGGTTTGCTCGTCCGCAGGTGAGCAACTGGAACGGGCCGGGCGGCGGAGGGGCTAGGCTTGGCTGCGGAGGGTTGGGGCGCGGTCTCAGCAGTCGAACTTGATACGGCTGGGGCAGCATGGTCCTGGTCTGCGGAAAGAGCTGACTTGGAGTTGAATGAAGCCACAGCCAGGCCAATCGCAAACAGGGCGCCCGCGGAAGCCAGGCCGGCAAGAGCTGTATCCCAGCGCAAGGGCCGTATACGTTCGAGTAGCTTTCCTAGAAGCTCACGCCAGCGACGAGGTGTTGCTCCTCGCGCAGACTCCTGAGGCGACGACTCCTGACCGGATGGTTGAATTCCACCGTTGCTCTGCTGCCGCAGTTGCTGCAGATAGGTTGTGGCGTTTCTGCGGGCTGTCCGGAGACGGGAGGCGCGTTCCTCGGCCTCGATGCGGCGATGCGCCAACTCCAGCAAACGTTCTTCGCGTCCCGCACGGATGCTGGCGATCCGGGTCAGAGCATGCTCCTTGTGTTCGCGCGCCTGCTCGCGAGCGGAAGCGAGAATCTCACGGGCTGTGGTGGTCCATTCCGATAGAGTGACTGCAACGGTTGGGATGGCGTGCCCCCAAAAGCTGGGGAGCTTGGCGTGGGGTCGAACCTCTTCTTGCTGCGCATGGTCTTCCGTGTTGTGAACCGCGGGGGGCATGTCCAGTATGGTGGCCAGCCGGGAGCCAATATCCGCGTCCGGCGTAACTTCCAGAGGGAAAGCTTTTTCACCAGCCGGCAGCGAACCCACCGTCAGCGCCCCGGATGCAATAGCAACGTCGGCGTCAAGCTCTGCGGCCAGCTCCGTGGTCCGGCGCAAGAGGTTGGCGCTCTTGCAGGTTTCAAGTACGATCTCCAGGTCGGCGGGCCAAGTCGGACTTGCCTCGGTATCAACCACCTCGACTTGATACCCTTGCTGTTGCAGAGCCTCCGCCAGGATGGCTGCATGTTCCGTATGACTGCTGAATACGCAAACTCTGAGCGTCGGCATGGGGAACTGCTCCTGAAAGGATTCTCGTGGCAGGACGCACAGGAGCGCACCTGTACACTGGACAGGAAGTAGCGCAGTAATTTTAGACGCGGAAATGTCGCGTTGGGGTGCCCTAGACGAATCTTTTAATGTTGGCGTTAGATGTAGCAGGCGTTCGGCTAGTTCACTTCGGCAAAATCCATGCCGTCGGCGTACTGCAGACCGGCAATTTGCCGCGCGTGAAACTGCACTTCCAGGTAAGCGGTAAGAATCGCGATATGAATCGATTCACGTTCGGCCGGGCTGATGCATTGTGTGCGAATCCGGTCCAACTCCATATACCGGTCGTGGGCGGCGACGAATCTGTTGACGATGGCGTTCATGGCCACCGTATTGTTCGTCCACTCACATCGACAACGAATCGCTCAAATACCTTAGGGAATTGCTTGGTATGCTCTAGCTTAGTAACGTTACTCGCGCCCGAAGTAACGTTACCTTCAAGCGCCTGCGAGCCTCACGATTTCCCAGTTTTTAAGTTTCTTAGGGATCCTGGTTAGGGATGGCAGCATGTGGGAATACGCCCTGGTGCGAGCCTCTGCTGGCCACTGGCTGGTGTTATCCTAATGCTGATAACTCCTTCAAGCGAGATTGTTGTCCCTCATGTCCAACCCCAATCTTCCTGATCCTAATTCCGCAAGCGGAGTTCGCGAAGCCAGCGAAGCCGCAGAGTCGTTTGAAGAGCTGCTTTCCCAGTACGAGAAAAAGCGTACGCGGGGGCAGGAAGGTGGCGGGCAAGGTCTCCAGGGAACGGTGATTACCGTGACCTCCGACTCGGTGATTCTCGACGTAGGCTACAAGAGCGAAGGCGTGCTTCCACTGAGCGCGCTTCGCGAGGATGAAACCCTGAACCCCGGCGACAAGCTTCCGGTCACCATCAAAGGCCGCAGCGCCGAAGGCTATTACGAGCTCGCTCGTGGACGCATTGCGCGCCCCAAAGACTGGGAGTCACTCGAGAGAGCTTTTCAGGAAAGAACCACGATCTCCGGCACGGTGATCGGCGTGGTCAAGGGCGGGTTGAGCGTCGATGTTGGAGTGCGGGCGTTTCTGCCGGCTTCGCGCAGCCGCGCCCGCGATGCGGTGGAGATGGAAAAGCTCGTAGGCCAGGATATTCGCTGCCGCATCATCAAGCTGGATGTGACCGACGAGGACGTCGTGGTAGATCGCCGCGCCGTTGCCGAAGAAGAGGAGCGACGAGCCCGCGAGCGTCGCTACGCCGAGATCAAGGAAGGCGACACGGTGCGTGGTACGGTACGCAGCCTGGCCGAGTACGGTGCGTTCATCGATATCGGCGAAGTGGACGCGCTGCTCCACGTGAGCGACATCGCCTGGAGCCGCGTAAACAAACCTGCGGACGTACTCAGCGAAGGCCAAGAGCTCGAGGTTAGGATTCTCAAAGTGAGCGCGGAGACCGGAAAGCAACGGATCTCAGTCGGGATGAAGCAACTCCAGCCGCACCCTTGGGATTCCGCCGGCGACAAGTACAAAGCGGGTGAGCGCGTTCGTGGCGTGGTGACCCGCGTGGCCGACTTCGGCGCCTTCGTCCAGTTGGAGCCGGGAATTGAAGGTCTGATTCACGTGTCGGAAATGTCGTGGGTGAAGAAAGTCAGAAAGCCAAGTGACCTGGTGAAGCCGGGCGAGACCGTGGAAGCCGTCATCCTGGGCGTGAACCAGGCCGAGCGTCGCATGTCCCTTGGCCTGAAGCAAGCGCTGGGCGATCCGTGGGCGGATGCAGCGATGAAGTTTCCCGTCGGCTCAGTGGTCGACGGACGGGTGATCAGCCTGACCAAATTCGGCGCCTTCGTCGAGCTTTCTGAAGGCATCGAGGGCATGATTCATATTGGCGACATGAGCGGGGAGAAGCGCCTGAATCATCCCCAGGAGATGTTCAAGCTCGGCCAGCAGGTCAAAGCGCAGGTTCTTGAAGTCGACAAAGAAAAGCGCCGCGTGCGCCTGGGCGTCAAGCAAATGGCCCCCAGCATCCTCGACGAATACCTGGCCGAACACAAAGAGGGCGACGTTGTTGCGGGACGTCTGCTCGGAGTCTCTGGAGGTCTCGCTCGCGTGGAACTGGGAGAAGGGGTTCTGGCGACTTGCCCGATCGCCACTCGGTCTTCAGCGAAACAGGACGCGCCCGACAAATCCGCGTCGGCCAAAGCTGACCTCTCGTCGCTGAGCTCGATGCTCCAGGCGCGGTGGAAAGGCGGTGGCAGAACCGGACCGTCCCAGCCTGAGGCCCCAAGGGACGGCGAGATTCGCAGTTTCCGCATCGCCAAACTCGATGCTGCGGGGAAAAGAATTGAGCTCGAAGAGGCGTCGCAGCCTTAAGGAACGTAGGCTCTGACCAGGGCGATCCAGGCTTTCATGAGCGTGACCCCAAGCAGTAGTCCGCCGTGCCGCGCTTCGATACTAAGGCGGCTCACAGGAGTGTTCCGGTACTTTACCTCCCTCCCCTACACCGCCAGAGCGTCCACCAATTCCAGCATGGTCTTGCGCAGAGGCTTCATCAGCGGCAGAGCTGACAAACGCAACATGCCCACGAGCAGGCCTAGGCTCTTTTCGATGAGCGCCAGGGTGCGCTGCTGGCGGGGCGAACGATCGTAGAGCCAGAAAAGGATGATCGCCATCTGGTAGAGCCAGAGCAGGTAGGGGAGATGCTGCTTGAGATCGGCGGGAACCTTGATGTCGCCGCCCTCAACCGCAACGCGCAGGTGCTCGATGGCGCGCTCGCGGATGGGACGCGTCTGAGCGCTGAAAGGCGATAGGGGATCGCTTGTGTCGGGGGCGTGCCGGAACAACGCATCACAGAATTTGCGGTTGGGAGCCAGAAGCTCCAGCCGCTTCTCGAGCACCACGCGAATGCGATCTCGGAGCCTCTTGTGTCCCTCCATGGCTTCAAGAATCGATTCGTGGCTGACCTCTTGCATGTCGTGATAGAAGGCCAGCACAATCGCCTCCTTCGAAGAGAAATAGTAGTAAGCGGCGCCCAGAGCCACGCCGGCCTTGGCGGCGATATCCCGCATGGTGGTTTGGTCGAAGCCTTTTTCGCGAAAAAGCTCGAGCGCCCTGTCATAGATCCGGCGGCGTGTATCTAGGGCGCGTGGCGTGGGACGTGTTTTCATCGCAGTGTTTATCATCGTAAGTAGTCCGATACGGTGGCATGGGGTGTCCCGCATGGCTCCAGAGCCACTTGGCGGAATTCGCCGGCAATCTCCCCCGGGCGGCCCGCGGCGACCCTCCGAGTTGAACACGTTCGAAATATAATACCCGGCAGGGGTCGTGTCAAGGACCATGTTGAACGCGTTCACCTCGCTGATAAACCGAAGCGTTTCGAGGACTTAATCTGTTTGCTGGTCCTTGGCCATCGAGTAGGTCGGGAGCTTTTGGGACCAAGGATCTTGTGAGGACCTTTAAGGCGCCAGCCATCAGAGCCAGAACCGCAACCCCGCGCTGGTGAAAACGTCGGCAGGACGGGCCCCAGGTAAAGGGCCAGTAAACCGCGATTTCCCCCGGTTTTACAATTTCTTTACCCCACTCATAATTCGCATGTTCCTGCTCGAGGCATCCAACATCCCATCAGCCACTTGCAACGAACTGGAAGGCAGCTTTTTTAGCCGAAAGAGGAGGGACAGCGGATGATTTCAGCAACCGCAGCCACCGGGAGACCTCGGTCGCACTGGAGAATCTGGATGGCCGGCGTAGCCATGTTCACATTGGCATGGCCGGCCGCGGCATACGCCGAGTTGGGTAGCAACGTCGCTTCCGTCGAAGCCGACCAAGAGCATATGAAGGGGACGCGGCGGATCACCACCACGGCTGAATACACGGTCTATGAGATTCAAGCCGAGTCAGGAACCACGGTACGTGAGTTCGTCTCTCCTGCAGGAATGGTTTTTGGTGTGGCCTGGCAGGGACCATTCAAACCGGACATGCGGCAGCTTCTCGGGGCCTACTTTGACCAATTCGTTCAGGCTAGCCAAAACAAACGTCCGCGCCGCGGCGCAATCTCCCTCCGGGAGCCGGGTCTGGTGGTAGACAGCGGCGGCCATATGCGATCCTTCACCGGAAGAGCTTACCTACCACAGATGATGCCGGAGAATGTCGATCCAGCGGCCATCAAGTGATTCACGCGGAATAGCAAAAAGGAGGCAGTGTGCTGAGGTTGTGGTTTGGACTCTTGCTGGGAACTTCAATAGGGTTGGTGGGCTGCGGCGGCAGCAGCAACACCAACGTGCCTGGGACCAATCCTATCGCGGGCTCGGGCAGCAACGTGCAGGCGGTGAACGCCGGCGGCGGTACTTTTAATCCGGCGGGGATTCTCAACGGTGCTTTTACCACGGTCATCGTATGTGTTCCCGGAACCTCCAACTGTGCGACGGTAAACGGCATGCTGGTAGACACGGGATCGACCGGCGTCAGAATTCTTGCTTCGGCGCTGCCTTCCGGGTTCCCGCTTCCTCATCAGACTACGGGCGGCAACCCCGTGGCCGAATGCGCTCAGTTTGTTGACGGCTCCGCCTGGGGTTCGGTGGTGACTGCCGACGTCAAGATGGCCAGCGAGGTGGCCAGCTCGGTTCCCATGCAGATCATCGCCGACCCGGCATTTCCCACTATCCCCGCAGCGTGCCCCGGACCATTGGAGCAGACGGTTACCGACTTGGGGGCCAACGGCATTCTGGGGGTCGGCAACTTCCGGCAGGACTGCGGCAGTGCCTGCGTCACATCGAGCGCTCCCGGCCTGTACTACACCTGTCCCGGTTCGGGTTGCGTCGTGACCACCCAGAGTCTGGCGGCACAGGTACAGCATCCGGTCGCCATGTTTTCAACCGACAACAATGGTGTAATTTTGCAACTTCCCTCAGTGCCAGCCAGCGGCGCGGCTTCTAACAGCGGCTCCCTGGTGTTTGGCATAGGCACGCAATCGAACAACGCGCTGGGGAGCGCGACCGTTCTTACCCTGGACGCCAACGGAAATTTCACCACCACGTTCAACGGCCAGGCGTTCCCCGGAAGTTTCGTGGACAGCGGCTCCAACGGCCTGTTCTTTCTGGATTCCACCACGACTCATATGCCGATGTGCACGACCAACACGGAGTTCTATTGCCCAACTTCGAGCCAGGGCTTTTCCGTGACTAACACTGGCGTCAACGGGCAAAGTACACCAGTCACCTTTACCATAGCCAATGCTGATGCGCTGCTATCCGCGTCGACCACTACCTTTCTTTTTAGTAATCTAGGGGCGCCGAATCCGGGCATCTTTGATTTTGGGCTGCCTTTTTTTCTTGGCCGCAATGTGTTCGTAGCGATTGAGGGACAAAACACTCCAGCCGGACCAGGGCCGTATACTGCCTACTAGGCCGAAAGGCAAGGGGGAAGAAACAAAATGCACAGAACACGCAGGTACCATTGCCTTTGCCTGCTGACCGCTGCGATCGTCTCCGGCGTGTATGGAGGCGGTGCTACCTTGCTCGGCCAACAGAAGGCCGATGTGGCGCAAGCGAAGCCCGACGTGACGGTTCAGGTCAAGGTGGTCAACGTGCCCGCTACGGTGCGCGACAAGCATGGGAAGATTGTCAACAACCTTACCAAAGACGATTTCATTCTCGAAGAAGACGGCCGCCCGCAGACCATCCGCTATTTTTCCCAGGAGAGCGATCTCCCGCTTACCCTCGGTCTGCTGGTGGATACCAGTCTCAGTCAGCGGCGGGTGATGGACCAGGAACGCAGCGCCAGCGGCAGCTTTCTGGACAATATGTTACGTCCGGAGAAGGATCAGGCGTTCCTGATTCACTTCGATCACGAAGTTGAGTTGCTGCAGGATCTCACGCCGTCGCGGGAGAAGCTGCGCGCTGCGCTGGCATCGATGGACACCCCGCGTTTCAGTCAGACCGGCGGCAGCTCGGGAGGTTCCAACGGCGGTGGGTATCCGGGGCATCACGGCGGCGGCGGCTCTCAGGGAGCGGGCACTTTGCTCTACGACGCTGTGTATCTGGCCGCAGACGAATTGATGAAGAAGCAGACCGGCCGCAAGGCGATCGTGGTTCTGTCCGATGGCGTTGACCGGGGCAGCAAGGAATCGCTGCGCAGTGCCATCGAGGCCGCGCAACGTGCCGACACCATCGTCTACTCCATCCTCTTCAAGGACGAAGAAGAACGGCCCTTCGGCGGCGGCTTCGGAGGCCCGGGAGGCATGGGTGGCGGCGGCATGGGCGGCCACCACGGCGGTTATGGACGATACCCGCAGGAATCGCGTCCGGACGGAAAGAAGATCCTGGAACAGATTTCCAAAGAAACGGGCGGCCGGCTCTTTGAAGTGTCGGGCAAACAAACGGTCGACAGAATCTATGCTCAGATCGAAGAGGAGCTACGCAGTCAATACAGTCTAGGCTACAGCCCGGAGCGGGCCGATGCCGGCTATCATCGGCTCGACTTGAAGACCAAGCAAAAGGATTTGATCGTGCAGGCGAGGCAAGGCTATTACGGGCAATAGCCCCCGCAATCGAAAGCAAGAGACGGGGGGCGGTCGATCTCAGGCGCGGAGGTATTTTCCCATCACGGAACAAACCGCGCCCAGAGCTACAACCGCGATGGGACCGTAGTTGTGTCTCAAGGCCATGAAGCCTCCGCCGTAGACCACCACATACAAGCCCCAGAAAACCCCACCCGCGATCGATATGCCGCCTAATCCGCGCAGAATAGGACTGCCGCGTTCCTTCCGGGGTTCTCTAGGCGGGCGAGCAGGGCCCCGATCCTCATAGCCTTCGCGCGCGCCCGTGCCCCAGTTATCTCTGTAGGCTTTCCCCGAGGGCAACTGCTCCGCCATAGGTCCACTTTGGATGATTTGCGTTCTAATTTCAACTGCCAAAAGCCCATAGACCGATGTTTTTGCTGGTTCCTTTGCGCTTCTTAACAATCATCTCCGATGGGTGGTTTTTCAGTGCGGCGGGCAAGGTTAGAATGTGACTCACATCCATGGCCCACTTATTCGAACCGCTCCGCATTCGCGGCGTGGAGTTTCCCCACCGCGTTCTGGTTTCACCCATGTGCCAATATTCTTCGCCCGATGGTTTCGCTCAGGATTGGCACATGGTCCACTTGGGCAGCCGCGCGGTGGGACGCGCTGCCGCCGTGCTGACGGAAGCCACCGCGGTCACCGCTGAGGGCCGTATCAGCCCTGTCGACCTGGGCTTATGGAACGACGCCCACATCGAGCCACTGCGGCGAATCTTTTCTTTCATCGCCGCACAGGGTTCCATCCCCGGAGTGCAGCTCGCACATGCCGGAAGAAAAGCGAGCACCCGCGAGCCATGGAAAGGCGGCAAACCGCTCACGCCTGACGAGGGAGGGTGGACTCCCATCGTGGCTCCCAGTGCCGTGGCATTCGCCGAAGGCTACCAGGTTCCGCATGAGCTGACCGCAGCCGAGATCGCTTCAGTAGTCGACGCCTTTGCCGCGGCGGCCTCCCGCGCTCTTGCCGCCGGCGCCAAACTGATCGAAATCCACGCTGCGCATGGCTATCTGCTGAATTCTTTTCTCTCAGCCCTGACCAACCGGCGCACGGACGCCTACGGCGTCAGCTTTGCCAACCGCGTGCGGCTGTTGTCGGAAGTAGTTACGGCGGTCCGTAGAGTCTGGCCTGATTCTTATCCTCTGTTCATCCGGATATCAGCCACAGACTGGGTGGAAGGCGGCTGGACGGTTAAGGACTCCGTGGAGTTGGCCAAGGTTTTGCATCCTCTGGGCGTGGACCTGATCGACTGTTCGTCCGGCGGCAATGTGGCTGGCGCCAGGATTGCCGTGGGCCCAGGCTATCAAGCCGCGTTCTCTGAACGCATACGCCGCGAGTCGGGAGTTCCGACGGGGGCAGTCGGCATGATTACCGATCCCGCGCAGGCCGATCAGATCATCCGTTCTGGTCAGGCGGATGTAGTTTTTCTGGCGCGACAGTTTCTCCGCGAACCCTACTGGCCACTGCTGGCTGCTCGCGCTCTGGGCCACGATATCCAGTGGCCGCTGCAATATGAGCGGGCAAAGCTGAAGTGAAGGACCGCCGCGTCGGGACGTTTTGTTTCGATGTGAAGCTATTTTCGATTGCCCACCTGGGCCGATTGCGCCGCCTGCGGCATATCTTCCTGTCTCTGAATTTCCCGACGCTCGACCGGCGAAGAGAGAACAATCGATGTAGAGGTTGTGCCGTACGGCGTCAGCCGATCGATCAGGTTCTCCAGATGTTCCACCGAGCGCACATGGACCTTCATGATGAAGGAATCAGCGCCGGTGCCACGATGACATTCCACGACTTCAGGCGAGCTGCGAATCACGCCGGTGATGCGCGTGAACACGTCGCCCACGACGGAAACGCGAATGAACGCGGTGATGGGCATCCCGACTTTGATGGGATCCACGTCGGCGTGATAGCCGACGATGATGCCCGCCTCTTCCATGCGCTTTACGCGCTCTACGACTGCGGGCGTTGTGAGTCCGACGCGTCGGCCAAGTTCGGCGTAGGAGAGCCGCCCGTTCACCTGCAGCTCATGTAGGAGTTTCCAGCCGATCTGGTCCAGAAGCTTGTCGTTTCTTAAATTCGAGTCCATGTTTAACCCGGCATTTTAAAAGAAAAGCTGCTAAATTATCACTCACCTAAGTGCTTTTACGAAACATTAATAAATTCTAATGTTGGACGGGGCGGTTGTGCTCCTTAGCCCATACTGCCGGTTGCCGTACGTCTGTAACAAGAAAATCTGTCGGGAGGCCGGTCTCAGCAGGCACATTTATAACAGAAAGGGCTGTGCCTTTTGCTCCAAGGCGGTGGTCCTTTTTTTGCTTTACCGGGTCGAGCCATTATACAAAGACGGTTCCTAAGCTTGCAGCCGCTCTACTGCCCATCACCTCTGCTGCAGTTGTTCCCGCGCCCCAACCGACAACGCTTGCCTCGCAGACTCCAGCCGCGTCGGTAGCTCGATCAGATCGCGCCCGATCCCCGAATACTGCTGGAGAAGATCCCTGGTGGTCACACAAGATTGTAATTGGTTGATTCGTAGTGAGCTGTGGGAGCCTGCCCATCACTCTGCGGTCGGAGTCGCATGACCGGTCCCGAGCCAAGGTCGCACCCAAGCCGAAACCGTCAGGAAGGCATCACGGCCGGTTCGCCTTCTCAAACAGCGACACTAATCTGCTGGCCTCGTCCTGGTTGGCGTCGGTCACCAGATAATACTCCAGGCCGCCCTGAACCCAGAGATTGACGTTGAAGGAAAAATCGCGGTTCAAGCCGCCTTTGCCCGCGCCGGAGCGCGCCTGAAAGACAAAGACTGAGATCTTGTGCAGGCCTGCCTCGTACCACAGCTGGGCGCCGGGTTGTTGTCCGGCATACGCGACTTTGCCGCCTACTAACTGAAATGGCGTCCCCGCCAGGTCGGGCAGGTTGAAGGTGAACGGCAGGCGGCCCTGATACCAGGGTTTCACCGTGTGCTTGTCACTCGACACCACGTCCACCGGATTTGCGCTCGCCAGATTGGTGATGTGCTGGTCCACCAAGCCGGCGACCATCGGATCGCGGGTCGGCCGGGCGTAGATGAGCAAACCGATCACAGCCAGCAAAAGCAGGCACAGCGGCGCCAAGGCCCACTTCCACCACGGACTCACGCTTCGGTCCGGACGGATCGACCGATACACTGCCGCGTGTAGCTCTGGAGGAGCCGTGAAGCGTTTGCCCGCGATTCGGACTTTTTTCTTCAGGTCAACTTGAGCGCTCACCGCCGCGCCACACTCTACACAGGAGCTCAGATGTGCACGGAATTGCTCCTGGGACGGCGTATCCAACTCATCATCCACGTAGAGCGCGACGGTGTCTCGCCAGTTGCAACTCATGGTCTCCCGCCTGCTGCTCGCACAATGTACTCCCGTACCTGCTTCCTGGCCCGCGCCAGCCGCGACATCACCGTGCCAATCGGGATATCCAGCGCCGCGGCGACCTCCTGATATTTCATCTCTTCGATGTCCGCCAACAGCAGAACCTCCTGGAAGGCTGGTGCAAGCTCGGCGATGGCCTTTTCGACCATCTCAGTGTCTGCCTTACGGATCGCCGCAAGTTCCGGCGTGTTGTGGGTGACCGCAGCTTCCTCCAGTCCGGCCTCGCCTTCCTGTTCGGTCATACGACGCTCCAGCCCGCTCCGGCTGGTCAGAAATGTATTGCGCAGAATCCGGAACATCCAGGCGCGAAAATTCGTGCCTTCCTGAAACGAGCCGAACGCCCGCAAAGCCTTGACGAAGGTCTCCTGAACCAGATCGCGGGCTTCGTCCGAGTCGCCGCTCAACCAGCGGGCGAAGTTGTACAGCGGATCCAACAGGGGCAGGGCCAACCTTTCAAAATCGCTGTTCTGAAGGCGGTTCACGTCTCCTCAAGTCAAAACCGGCTGGGAACCATTTTATTCCTGCCGAGGCCAAGTATTTTTTTGAAACACGGGAATAGGCTGGCAGAAGATCGGTTTGCCCCACAAGAGGACGTTGGTCGTTCTCTCACTTCTCCTCTCGCTGGGCCGCCTTCGAGCGGCCCTTTTTTGCCTACGAAGAGATGCCGGTGGCTGTTGAAAAGCCGCGCAACGGAATGCGCAAACATTTTAGCGGCTTCGACCTTTCCGGTTGTCGTTGGGGGGGCTGCTGGCCTGGCGATGGCAACTGGAGGGGGTGCCGCTCACAGGCACTCTTCTCTGCATCTCATCCTGGGGATCGGCGCTAGCCTTATGATCTGTGCAGTCTGGTGGCTACACTTTCGCGCGCGCGGGTGGGACGATCGTCGTTTGCCCAGCCACCGCCTGCCATCGAAGTCGGGTGCGCTGTCCTGGTTGGAGTGACTGGACACCTGGGTGGTTTCTTGAGTGGCGTCAACGGCTGAGCTAAGCGCGCGGCTACTCAAGCGCCACTTCACAGTTCTTAACTCAAAGGGAAATATCGCCCGGTTCTAAGGCAAAACTTTGTCCGGAGAAGTGCGTCTCTACTACCAGCGCCGCAGCGCAACCTGCTACTATGCTGCGTCAGCTCCAGATTCCCGATTGACGAAGATGATGCAGGCAAGAAAGTCGAGAACAATCTCGGTACTGGTTGCGTTCCTGGTCGGGTTAGGGATCGCGCTTCCGATGCGCGCGCAAACCGTGGAAAACGCTCTGGATCGGAGCTACCGAGCCATGTACAACCTGAATTTCGACGAAGCCTTGAAGACGGCTGAAGCCGCGAAGACTCTGGACGAAAATGATCCCCTGCCTTGGATGGCACAATCCTGTGCCATCTTGTTCCGGGAATTTGACCGGTTGCACATTTTGACCAGCGAGTTGTTTGTCTCCGACGAAAAGTTCAATGCGCGTACCGCCCAAAACTGGGACCCCGAGTCCAGGAAAGAATTTGACACCGCCCTGAACGGCGCAGACAAACTGGCGCAGCACCGTCTGGAGGGGGACAAGAACGATCTGAAGGCACTCTTCGCGCTGACCATCATCAACGGCCTGCGCGCCGATGACGCCGCGCTGATCGAGAAGAAGAACCTCAACGCGCTCGCTTTCACCCACGCCGCCAACAGCTACGCCGAGCGCTTGCTGGGCCGTGCGCCGGACTACTATGACGCGTATCTCGCCACGGGAATGGGAAAGTACATCATCGGAGGTAAGGCCGCGCCGGTGCGTTGGATGCTGCGCTTAGGCGGATTCAAAGGCGACCAGGAGCAAGGAATCAAGGAGCTGACGCTGGTTGCCGAGCACGGGCGGTACCTGGCTCCGTTCGCGCGCATCCTGCTGGCCTTTGATGATCTGCGCCACAAGGACAACGCTGCGGCGCGCAAGAAGCTGGTCTGGCTTAGCGCCCAGTTCCCCAATAACGGCCACTTCGCCGAAGAGATGAATAAGCTGGACCACCCCTCATCGGGCGCCGAACAGTGAAGTTGCTGGAATCCGAGCGGCGCCGATGATCCTGCCGCTTTCCGGTTGCTGCACGAAGACCACGACATGCAGGTCTTCGGCCTTCCACTCTTTTTCTAACTTCACGGGAACAGTGGCGGCAAAGATGCCCTGGCGCAGGCGGCCGACTGGTTGGAGTCTGCGTACGACGGCCCAGTGACGCAGCTCTCGCCCATTATTCTCGCCGCCATGAACTTTGCTGCTCAGGTTGTCTTCGCTGATGGCCACGAGCACATCTCCGGCGGCGCTCCTGGGACCTTTGATCTGTACCTCGATCTTGCCCGCTGCCTGCGGTGAGATCTCAATCGCGGCCGGCTGCTCAAGTACTGCCGCCTGGGTGATGGCTTGGCGGGCACGGGCAAGATCGCTGCCGACAAATTGCTGATCTCCGTCCACGACCATTTGCGGGGTATACGGCCCTTCGATTCCGAATCGCTCGGCATATTTCTGCTGCCGAAGCGTGTAGTCCGCGGAGGAAAACCGGTCCGTCCATCCCTGAAAGTTCCAGTAGTCCACATGGAGGCCCAGGGGAATGATCTCGAGACCATCGACGAACTTCTCCTGATCCAGGCGACCAAGCAGCGCATCGGCCGGGGGACAACTGGAGCAGCCCTCGGAGGTGAACAGTTCGACTACTACGGTCTTTCGGGCCCGAGCAGGAGCGGGCGCTCCGGTTCCAGTTTCAATCGCTCGCGGCAAAGCCAATGGCACCGCCATGGCGCTGAGCACCAGCACTGCCCGCAGCCAGATGAACTTCACCTTGCACCTACCCAATCACGTTCCATTATTTCGCTTCTGCCGAAATAGAGGAAGTCTGAATGACCTAGTTCTTCGATTCTCCAGGATGGTACGTTCTTTCAGCGTGGGCTTTGATCTCCGCCAGGCTGAAGTAAGCCGGTTTGAATTCCTGCTTGGCGTAGAGCTCGGACTGGTCGAAATAATGGGGCGAGGCTGGATCAGAGTTCTCGCCGAAGACCATGATCGAGCGCGCCTCGACCTGGGGCCCGAAATCGACCACACTGATGAAGGAATGGCCGGCCACGCCGTAACGTCGTTTCTGGTCCTTCTCCGGACGCGCGTAGAAGTTGAACACGATTCCCACGTCGCCGGGAGCCCCGGCTACGGGCAAGCTCTTCACGCTGTCACTGAACGGCTCGTCGCCGCCGGACTGGCGCCGCTCCAAGCGGTTTACGTCGCCCCAGGTCACGCGCCAAGTCCCGAAGGTGCCGTTGAGATCGTCGATCACCTGTTCCAGAGCCTGGACTGGTTCCTGCTTCTTGCCAGCGCGAATTACGGCGGTGCCGTACTGTTTTTCGTGCCATAGCATGAAAAGCGTCATGGGGACTGAGTTGGTGCGGCTCACGTGATCCCAGTTGGCCAGCTCGACGTAAGCCTCGGCCACCTTTTGGCTGGGCGCTTTTTCCCAGGCCCGAGCCAGATCGGCCAACTCTGATTCTGCCTGGATCACGTACGTGTCGAAACCGGCTTTGGCCCATTCGTCGAAGGTAAAGCTATCTTTGTTCCAGAGAATGCGGCGCGAGATACGCGCTCGTGCCGTGTCGCCCTCGCCGACCATGTACTTGGGGAACCCGGCAGGATCGGGATTGTCGAAGACGGTAGTCAAGAACGGCGTGGAGTTGCAGTTCTGCACCCAGCCCGACTTGGGATTTGTGACTTGCGGCAGTTCGTTGAATGCATGATAACCCTGCCACTCGGTCTCCGACGTGCTGCCGTCCACCGGCTTCGACCAGTCGAACTTGGGCGACCGCCGCGGTACGGCGCCGTTGTATACATAGAAAATGTTGCCGTCGCGATCAGCGTACACGGCGTTGAACATGGGGACGGCCGTCGCCGACATGGCTTTCTTGAACTCCACCATGTTGCGGGCGCGGGTCATGTTGTACCACTCGTCGAGCTGGCCGCCTTCTTCAAAGCGCGCCATCTTGATCGAAAGCTGCTTGCCGTCGCGCACGGCGACGATCGGACCGTGGTGCGTTTTGCGGAAGGTGAGTTTGTGCGGGGCCATGCCGGAATCGGTCTTGACCTTGATGGTATCGGTCCACTCCGTGGCGTGGCGATAGCCTCCGTCATAGCGATATGCCAGGGGATCGCCGGCCTTGTCGAAAGTTTCCTCCCAAACGTCGACGATGTCAGGAGCGTTGACGGTGTGGCTCCAGCCCAGGTACTCATTGTGACCGATGGTCGGCAGCGCAGAGCCGAAGAACGACGCGCCCGACATGTCCCAGCCTTCATCACTGTGTACCTGGCCTTCGTACCACTGGCCTGTCCCGAAGAACGGCTGGTGAGGGTTGATGAACAGCAACGCGTGCCCGTCTCGGCTCTTGGCAGGCATAACCGCCCACATGTTCGAACCCTGGGTCTCAGCAGCGGTTTTGTAGTCGATAGCAGAGGCTTGGTCATCGCGCTGAGCCGGAATCGCCGCCGAGGGCTGGGCTGCTTGCGGTTCGACCACGCCCTTGATCTCCTCCGTGCGCAACCCGCTACGCCGGTAGATGAACTGGAAGTACAGCGCGTACCGGTTGAAAGCCAGCCCGTACCAGGGTTCGAAGTGGGTAAGCAGACGCGGCTTGACCTGGGGGTTGTGCGCGAGGAAATAGTTGAGCCCCTCGGTTGCTCCGTCCATCACGGACCTGGTTCCAGCAGGGAGGTGCTCGTACTCCTGCTGGGCTAGCCGCGGAATCTCCAGGGCGCGGACCAATTCGTCGTCCTCCATGGTCTTGGCACCGTAGACTTCGGAGGCGCGACCCAGGGAACGGATATAGCTGTCCTCGATCTGCCAGAAGTTGTCTTCAGCTTGCGCGTACATGTAGCCGAAGGCGCAAGCAGCATCGGTAGGACCGTATACATGGGGCACACCGTAATTGTCGCGGTAGATGGTGATGGATTTAGCGATCTGTTCGGAGCCGGCAGCACGTGCCAACAGCGGGGCCACACACAACACGGCGAGGAGAAGGGATAGGGTTCGGCGGTTCATCGGGGACGCATTTTAGCAGATCGCACGGTGAAAATCGCCGCTCGGTTCACCGCGGAGGCGCGGAGAGATTGGAAGTCCGGAATCACGAACCGCAAATCGTCAGTTCAGACATTTCCGCTATTCTGGCAATCCCCGTTCATTTCTCTACGTGCGCCTGAAACGCCCCCGTTTCGATGTGGCCTGCTTGCTTAACCTGGACGAAAATGTGGTAATCGCCAGGCTGAGGGAAGCCGTAAGGGAAAGAAACCTCGGCGGAGACGGGCATTTTCATCGCGGCCATCGCATTCGGCGTGTTCGACCCCGGATTGTCTGAAGCTTGCGCCATGGCCAGCGCCGCCATCGAAATTGAACCTTCCGGATGCACGTGGGCGAAAACCTTGCCATCGTCGCTCATGAACACAGCATGGCCGGCCATGCCCATGTAGCTCTCGAGATCGCCGGCTGGCTTGCCGTCCTTGTCTTCAATCTGAAATCGGAAGACAACAGCCTGCTGAGAGTGCAGCGGCTGATTGTCACGCCGCCAGACCATGCGGTAGCCGTTGCTGAGCTGAACGACGTTATCGGCAGCCGTGAGCGAAGCGTTGCCGGAGTCGTCGCCACTCAACGCTTGGCCAAAAGAGGCGGGAAGGTCCAAAATACCGACTTCGGTTTCCGCAAATCCCGTGGCGTGCACGATATCGGCGTAGATCTGATAATGGCCGGCAGGAACAGCGGGCAGGTTGGCCACAAAATCCTGGTCGCCTTCACGGTCTGGATGCAGGTGCCAGAAGCTCTTCATGTCCGGCATGCGCACCAAGAACAGGTGCATGAGGTGACCATGATCGGGCACCAGGTCGTTGGCCTGTAGGGCCTGGGCCCAGAAATTCTGCCAGTCCGAGCCTTTGGCAAAGCTGCCGGCGTTCGGATTCTCCAGGCGAACTTGGATCTTGTCCCCTGGCTGCAAGGAGGCTTCGAGCTGGGGCAGACGATAGACCATGCTGTCGTTGGTCTTGGCTTCGGCATTCCACCACCAGTTTCCAGCGATCAGGGTGGCCAGAAGGATTGCCGATCCAACGCTCATCCCGATGATCGAGCGCCGCTTGAGCGCCGGAGAAATGCCTTGCTTGGGCGCGACTTGCGCCGGCCCGTTAGCCGCCAGCAAGATGCCCACCAGACCTACCAGGAGAACCAGCCCAAAACCGCCCAACATCAGGCCAATCTGCTTATCCATGTGCGGTGCGGTCAGCGATACCGCGGTCACGGGCACCGAGACGTCGCCTCCCCCCTGCTTGCCCTCAATTTGGACCCGCACTTTCCAGGATCCGCGCAGCATGATCCAAAGATTGCCGATGTAAAGCTGGGGATCATTCGCAGACTGCTGCATGGTATCGGGTCGTGGCGCCAGGCTTTCCCCAGTCCCACCGACGGTGAGGGGCAGAATCTGGATTTTATCGATCGCGCCACCAGGATCGAGATTGCGAACCTCGATCTCGGCGACTCCCGGCACTACTGCCGGCGGACGAATCGTCACCAGAAGGTGATACGGTCCGGCATTGCCTTCGTAGTAAACGTCCGGGCTGCCCACGTGGGCGAACGCCGCCGCAGGGAGAGCAAGAACCAGGAGAAGCAGAAAGGAAGCCCGCATATTTGAGTAGTCCTTTGGTTCGATCTATCGCTGCACTTTCCGCATCCAGTTGCCGAACATGATGCCCAGTCTCGTACAGAGAGTCGCAACCACGAGCGCCCATGCCATGTTGGCCCAGAAATGGCCGGCGGTTTGCTCATACTGCCAAAAGACGTTACGGACGCCATACCAGTCAGGCGAAGCCATGTAGGGATGGTTCATGGTTCCAAACACCCAGTTGCGCGAAGCCGGCGACATGAGAAAAGTCGCGAACGGCCACTGCACAACCATCAGGGCGGCGATAAAAACAACTCCTGCCACCAGCGCTTGCAGCCATTTGACTCCGAAGCCCGGGTTTGACCAGATGGCATTCATCTTAGGCC
>DATDGP010000272.1:0-28736 GCA_036522035.1 Terriglobales bacterium | reverse complement strand
TCTTACTCAGTCGGCGAACGTAAAAAAGAGATCGGCATCCGGCTGGCTCTGGGCGCGCAGCCCCGCCAGGTCCTGGCTTCATTACTGCGCCAGGCAACACTGGTCACGGGCATCGGTTTGGCCGCAGGGCTCGCCTTGGGTGTGACGATGTCATCGCTCCTCGGTTCTTTACTCTACGGAATTCGCGCGATCGAATGGCCGGTATTGGTGGGCGTTGGCGCGTTGACTATATCGATTGCCCTGGCGACGGCCTACTTCGCGGCGCGTCCCTGGGTGCGGATCGATCCTTTGGAGGCGGTGCGGCACATGTAGCCCCCCCGTCGCGAGTTATCGCTGTGATACACTCCCATCCTCTTTCTTATGCTCCTGCGAACGACCGTGTTGTTGCTGGCGGCGGTTGTCCCGGCGATCGCCGCGGACGAGTTCACCCTCTACGAGCTCTTGCCGCCGGATACGCATCAGTTCGCCATCACCTACGATGTGACGGAGACTCACGAGGGCGCGCAGTACTTCCTGAATCCCGTCCGTCCCGGCTCCACGGCCACCAAGGAGCGCGTGATTGATCGCAGTACAGGCAAAGAGCTGCAGTTTGCAACCGTGAGCGGGAAAGATGCCAAAGCGGCCGGACTGATGCCGGCCGAGACACCGGACGGCGCAGAGTTCATCAAGGTTCGCTTGCCAGGGCCGGTACCCAGGGGGGGCGAGACCCGCATCCGCATCTTCAAGACCTACACCGACGCTCCTTCGTATTACCTCAAAGACGGACTGCTGGTTTTTGACCGTCCGCTGGGGATCAAGCGCAACGTCGTGGTTCTGCCGACAGGCTGGGAGTTGATCGGCAGCGCCTCGCCAGCAATTGTCTCCACCGGCGCCGATGGCCGGATTCGCGTGAGCGTGATGAACGACCGCGATGACCAGTTGCCGGTCAAGATCGTCGCCCGGAGGCTTCCGTGAAGAAGATGCTTCTGGTCTTTCTGGCGGCTTTGATTGCCGGGTTGATGGCGCAGGAGGAGTCTTTCCATCGCGCCGAGCAGGACCGCGAGATCAGTTACTGGCTTCTCGATCCTGCCACCCACCAGTTTCGCATCTCTCACGATTTCACCGTCACGCGGCCGGGCCAGAAATACGTGCACAGCTTCGTGCGCAAGGGAAGCGTGGTTTCGCCGGACGCCAAGATGTTCGACCTGGACGCCGGAGCCGAGCTTAAGACCTATACCGTCAGCGGCAAGGACGTGAACGTGCTGGGCTACTACCCGGATCAGGTTGAGGCGGACTCCATAGCGGTCCAGGGCGACCTGCTGCATCCGATTTCTGAAGGACAGTCGACCCGCATTCGCGTACAGGAGACCTACACCGATCCCGTTGGCTACACTCTGAAAGACGGGGAACTGGTATGGACACGTACTCTGGGACGGCCGTTGAATTACGTGACTCTGCCGCCCGGCTGGAAGCTGACATCAGTGAATACGCCTGCGACGATCACTCTGGATGAGGAAGGCCGCATCAAGCTCCGCTTCGTGAACGTGCACAACGGCGATCTGGCGATCGAGATCAAGGCGCGAAAACGCTAAAGAGCCGGCAACGAAAAAGATTCCTTGGAGCCGCGTGACTACGTCGCCTGATTCCGTCTTTGCCGGGCGAGCTCGTACATCACAACTGCCCCCGCCACGGACACATTGAGCGACGGTACTTTTCCCAGCATGGGAATGGCGACCAAAAAATCGCATTTCTTGCGGATCTGCTCGTGGAGGCCGCGGCCTTCGGCGCCCAGGATGAGTGCGCAGTCCATCTTGTAGTCGAGCCGGTCGTACGATTGAGACGCCCGTTCGTCCAGGCCCACGGTCCAAATGTTGCGCGACTTCAGTTCCTCAATAGCGCGCCCCAGGTTGGTGACCCGGGCCATGGGCAGGTATTCAGACGCGCCTGCTGAGGCCGTGGCGACGGTAGAGGTTACGCCGGTGGCGCGACGTTCCGGGATCACGATGCCATCGGCCCCGGCACCTTCCGCTGTGCGAATGATGGCGCCGAGGTTGTGAGGATCTTCAATGCCGTCCAGAATCACCAGAAACGCGTACTTGGATCGCCGGTGGGTCAGCAGATCTTCTAGATCGCCGTATCGTTTTTCGGCCGTAACGGCAACCACACCCTGGTGATGATCGGTCTTGGCCAGGCGCGTAAGCTGGTCCCGAGGCATGGGCCGCACGGGAACGCCGGCCGCACGTGAGAGCTCGACGATCTTCTGGATGCGCGCGTCACCACGGCTTGAAGTCACGGCCACGTATTCAAACGCTCGGCCGCGCTTCGCCAGTGCCTCTTCCACCGCGTGAATTCCGAAAAGAACCTGCATGAGAAAGCTACCGCCTGAGGGCTGCACATTCAGTGTTGCAGGAACACGGAAGCCAGGCAAGTGGCGCGACCAGAACCGATAATTTTGTTGCCAAAACCGGGATTTTCAACTACATCTGATGCACCTGAAACGAATTGATTGTCTGCCCATGGCTCTGTCGACCAACAGGACGCGGCCTGTGGTGCTTGCGATTGCCGGATATGATCCCTCGTCTGGCGCCGGCATCACGGCCGATATCAAGACCATCACGGCTCAAGGCTGCTACGGCGTGACTTGCATTACGTCCTTGACGGTCCAATCGACGCGCGGCGTGCGCAGCGTTGAACCGGTGGAGGGCAAGCTGATCACCGAGATCCTCGACGAGCTGGTTACCGATATCGAGATCAGCGCGGTGAAGATCGGCATGCTCGGGACGGCCGAAGCCACGCGAGCGGTAACAGGCTTTCTGAAACGATACTCGCCTCGACGCGTGGTTCTTGATCCGGTTCTGGTTTCTTCTTCGGGCGCGAGCCTGCTCGCTAAAGACGGCTTGCCCCTGCTTAAGGACCGTTTAGTGGGTCTGGTCTCCGTAATCACACCCAATGCCGCCGAAGCGGCCACTTTAACTGGACTCAAAGTAGATACGCTTGAAGAGATGGAACTGGCAGCCCGTCGACTGCGCCAGATGGGAGCGCGCAGCGTGATTGTGACTGGTGGCCATCTTGATCCTCCTTCGGATTTGATCATCGCGGAAACGAGCCCCACCCCGGTGATCCTCACCGGAGTCAAGGTCTTGAGCCGATCTACGCACGGCACCGGGTGCGCCTTCTCCACGGCGCTGGCCTGCAAGCTGGCTCAGGGCCGAAATCTGGTGCCTGCGGCTAAAGCTGCGAAATCCTTTGTGGAAACATCGCTAAAAAATGCGCCATTGCTGGGCCGAGGTATCGGGCCAGTGGTGTGAGAACAGCGATTCCAGCACTCATCAATATTGCGGAGACGTGGGCCATGGCGATTAGAGAGAGATCGGTTATTGCCCGACAACTAGTTCGGTGGTTTCTGGGTGTCGTCCGGCTGCGGCGAGGGCTGAGCAGGAGAGTTGGGGCTCTGGTCGTGCGGCTTGCGAAATTCAGGTGGCGTGTACACAGTTCCCGGATGGCTTTGGTCTTGTCGAGTCGCCGGCTGAGGGGTGGGGGCGGGCTTGCTTCCCGGGGCCGGCTTATCACGAGTCTTCAAGGTCGGACGAGTGCTGCTCTGTCGCTTGGCTTCGGCTTGGGCATCGAGGGTGGATTCAACCAAGGTTGAGCTTTGCTCGGCGACATGCCTCATCTCACGGCCTTCAACTTCGGCCCGTGTCGCTACTGCGACTTTCTCGCGGTTGCGGACCGCAGCCTGAGCTTGCTCGTAATAAGTCTGCGCGGTTTCCTTGTCGCCGTCCAACTCCGCCAAAAATCCCATGTTGTTGATGGTGAATGAATTCTGAGGGTCGAGCTTGAATGCCTGCTCGAAGTCAGCGCGCGCCGTGGCCCGGTCATTACGATTCATAGCCGAGACGCCCTGCAGATTCAGCCGGGCCACGCGCGCGTCCAGTGCGCCGGCCTTGCCCAACTGCAGGCTCGCGTTCAGAGCATTGCGGTCCGCGACTTCGCTGATGGTCTTGCCGCGCCAATCTTTGTTCTCGGTTACCACAATGAGTTCGGTGGAATGGGTATTGGCCGCGCGCTGATAATTGCGGATGGCTTGTTCGAGCTCGCCTTCCTTCTCTTTGGCAAAGCCCATGTTGTTCAGGGTGAAGGGATTGTTCGGGTTGATCTTCAGAGCTTGCTGGAGAATCAGGTCTGCCTCGGGAGCGCGGTCCTGGTTCAGCAGCCGGACCGCTTCGCTGTTGAGCTGGTTGAGGTGCATCTCCTCGGTCCCAACCTGCCCGGCAACTTTGGCGACCACCTTGCCCTCGAGCTTCCTTTCCGTGGATCTGTCGATGACGGCTTCCGCGGTGTTGGCCTGGGCCTGATCGTAGTATCGGCGTGCGCGCTCCATGTCGCCTTCGATTTCCGATATATAGCCGAGGTTATTGAGCGTGAAGGGGTCGTTGGGATCCAGCAGATAGGCTTTGTAGAAAAGGCGCTTGGCCTTTGCGACATCATGCTTTTCCAGCGCCTTCACGCCGTCACGGTTGAGCTCCTGGACAGGAGTGTATTTGCTCTTCTTCGGTAACGGCACGCGCACCTCCTGGGAGGACGCAGGCGGCGTGTTCAAGGACGCAAAAGCAAGCACCAGCAAAAGCAACGGAGAACGCATTGGGACGAAAGAAATCCTCTAGCGGCTTGCCCGGCCCACTCGTCAGCCAAGCCTCGGCGCCGGGCAGAAGCTCTGCTTCCACTTTGATGAACCACTTCAACTGGGGGTTGGGTTGCCATCTGAGTTCGTGCTCAATGCATCCAACGAGCTTGGCGGAGGTCGGTCGAACTCGTGATGATGCGTTCCCCAGTGGTTTTTCTTACTGCTTTGCTGATGGCTGCCTCGGGCGCCGCACAATCCTCGAATCCAGGGAGTGTGAAGTCGGCGGCAGAAGGGCCGCTCCCGGGTGGCCAAAGTACTCAAGCTCAGCCCCACGAGGATGTTCAAGCGCCAAGTAACAATTCGCCGGGATCGCCTGCCAACGATTCCCCCGACCATCTAACGTCCGGCCCGCCGGCGCCACGGTCTGCTCGGTCGAACTCATCCCCGGACGCGACCAACGTGCCACAAGCGCCCTCGCAGCCGAAGACGGAACTCTTGGATACGTCGGCAACGTCGGGCGCGCTGGCGACCGATGGCCACGATCCCATCCTTGATCCGCCTCCGTTTCCCAAAGGCCTGACCACGCTGGTGGGCGGCGTGATCAGTAACGTGGACCGCATCCGAAACCATCTGACGGTGGCTGTCTTCGGGGGAGGCCATTGGATTGTCTATTTCGACGAGCGGACGCACATCTTCCGCAACGGAGCCGAGGCCACGCCTCTCGCCCTTAAGAAAGGCGAACGGGTCTACGTGGATACGATGCTCGACAACAACAAACACGATATCTTTGCCCGCAACATCCGCGTCGGGATCGTTACGCTTCCCGCGGACGCCGACGGCCAGATCACGGAAGTGGATACCAAGAACAGCCAGATCACGTTTCGCGACAATATCAACTCGGCTAATGTCCGCTTCAGTGTGGACCGGAACACTCTGATCAGCCACGGCTCCACCCCGGTGCCGTTCGAGAATGTGCGGGCCGGGTCGCTGGTGCACGTGAGATTTGCCCCCGATCGCCCGAACCGCGGGCTGGCTCGCGAGATCGCAATCTTGGCGGTACCGGGCGCGGTCTTCACTTTTGTCGGCCCCATCACGTTCCTCGATACTCATCGCGGCGTGTTGGCCATCCGCAATGCTTCGGACGGCAAGACGTACGACATTCACTTCGTTCCTGCACAGACTGCTGAGCTGTTGCGTCTGGCTGTAGGCGCCGAAGTCCAGGTGGTCGCGGCTTTCGATACTACTTGGTATAGCGCACAGCAGGTCACCGTGACCAGGATGGCCGGCGCCACGACGAAGTGATTGACCGTCCTGCCAGCTGGCGAATTCTCACAGGATCCAACCTTTGAGCTGGGCGAATGCCGATGCTTGCGTTGCATCGCGCGATTACTTGGACTTTCCAGCCGACTGCACCTGTTCGTCTCTGGCCTTCTTCTGGATCTCCTCGGCCGCCATCTTCTTGGCTATATCCAGCGCCTGGTCAGCGGGAACTTTCACGTCAGGTTCCACGCCGGTTCCTTCCCAATCTTTCTTCGAGATGGGGTTGATGGGCCGCCCTCCGGGCACGCCGATCATGAAGTGATCGTCAATCCGGTGGCCGGAAACCGGGTGCGCGCCTCCTCCGGTGGTTTCACCAATGATGGTCGCCCGCTTCAGGTTCTTGAGGTTGTAGGTGAACTCCTCGGCCCCGGAAAAAGTTCTCGTCGAAGTCAGCACAAAAACCGGCTTACCTGCAAACCTCTTTCCTGGCACATAAGGCAGCGTCCAATACTGGGTCGTCGAGTCTTCTTTGCGGTTGTACATATCATTGAGGTGGGTAGGCTCATCGAAAAGATAACTGGAGATGAATTGGACCATCTTGGGATCGCCGCCTCCGTTCTGCCGCAGATCGAAGATGAGGGCTTCTGAGTTCGCCACAAACCCCATCGCGGCCGTGACTGTTGAGCCACAGATCTGGGGATTAGGAAACGCGTTGAATTTCACATAGCCGATGTTCCCCGGCAGGTGCTCCACCTTGTCGAAAAAGCAGTTGTTGCGCTCCAACTGCGTCCGCATTCTTGCTTCTGCCTCGGGATCGCGCTCTCGATCGTCCTTGGGCAGAACTCTCGGCGAAAAAGCTACATGCAGGTGCTTATCGTGGCTCACGTCCTGGAGATGGTTGGTGAGCAGGTCGGCAAACTCTTCAGCATCTTCCAGCGAGTCGTAGTCGCCTTTTTTCTGATGGGTCCGCAAGGCCTCTTCCATCTTTTTTGCAGTCTCGGGGTAGATGTAAAACTCGTTCAGATTGGCTAGAGCGCCGTCAATGACGCGAGCGCGTGTTGCCGCATCGATCTTCAAGGACATATCCGCCGGAGTCATGCCGGGTGGGATGGCCCGCATCATGAAACTCGCGATCACCCCGGAATTGGCATCCTTCATCTTGATGGTTGCCACAGCGATCGTCGGACCTGCCTTTTCTTTGACGTGAAATTTGATTTCAAGGGGTTCACTCTTGTCCACGCCCACGAGTTCGAACCCTCCGGTTTGCTCCCGGAAAGCCACCAGCTCATCCGCGGTGTCGGTAGGATCGTACTTGGCGACGTAAGCCTCGATGCGCGGGCGGTCGCCGCCGTTGAAAACGTCAAGCCACGCCTCGAGTGCGCGTCCCGCAGGTGTCTCAGGAATCGCCGGAGCCTGCGGCCAGGCGCAAACGGTCCCAACTACAAGGAACAATGCAATTCTGCTCAGCATAATGTCTAAGACTCTACCACTAAGGGAAACGCAATCACGGAAATCATGATCCCTCACAAACGATCAGCGCGAGTAGCGCTGGATCTTAACATCGCCGGCCTTTATGGGCCCATGATCAAGCAGTGCGTCGGATGCCCCGTTGAGATACTTGTCAAAGAATCACCGGGCATATGCTTCAACAACGCGCAGTGTTTGTTTTCACCAGGCCCGGAGGTTGGGTTTATGTGAGTCGCCAACAGTGTCCATAACGGTCCAAGTGCGCGGCCTATCTTCGAAAGGAGCGGTGTACAATGCCCCACGCGTGAGGAGAAAATTGCCTCCATGAAATCAGCCAAGGGGTTCGGGTTTGTGTTGCTTGTCCTGGGAATTCCCACGATGGGCTTTTTGACCTTTGCTGTGGCTATGAGTTTTCTGTTCTACATCTTTACTCCACCTCCGCTTTGGCGCCAGGTCGTTGGCTACATTTCTCTCTGTGGCCCCATACCTTTGTGGGCAGGCGCAATCCTGCTGTTCTTTTCGCGGACGCAGAGGCTTGCCGCCAAGCTGGCCTTGGCCGGGAGCTTCGTCATGAGTGTCTACCTTGTGATCTGTTATTCCAGAGTGGATGTGCTGGCGATCGAGCTGCTCGAAAGGGTGCTGTGGTTCGGTGTAGTCCCGTTGGCTGTGCTCACACTGGACTACACGGCCTATCGCGCCTACCTTGAGGTCAAGCGATAAGATGGGAATCGGGTTCAGGGAAGGGCAGTCGTCCCTTACCACTCTCTAACAAAACTCACTTCTTACGAGAAGGAGGGTTGTTAGACGCTCTAAAGGACAAGTTGGTCGGAGCGCCGCCGCGGAGTCGCTCCGAGCTTGGATCGGTTCACCCAGTTGAGAAGCAGAAGCCCGTTACTTGGCCGCCCCACCGGCCCCCGACGCAGATGCCTTCAGAGATTGGTAGTAAGTGTCAAAGAAATTCAGACCCGTTTTGTTGACGCCAGCGTGAACACTGACAACATCGCCGAACTCTAAGGCTTGATCGCTCGTGGGATTGTAAGCCGGCCATTTGGCGAGCCCTTCGCCGTTAGGATTGCCGGTCTTGGCGAAGTTCACCCAGTAGGAGGAGACGGTCGCTGACAGCTTGTGATCCGCTTCTTCCCAGGGGAAAGGCCAGAAAAAATTCCCGAATACGTAGGGAATCTCACACGCGTGGAATGCCCGCAAGCGCGAACTCTGCGGGCCGGGCGGGCGATGGCTGAAGTAATAGAGATAGGCAGGATGATGGCCGGTTGCTGTGGCCATGCGAGCCCATGTACGCATCTCCCAGCCAAATGTCTGGTCGCGATAGGAAGAGTAGAAAGACGAGACTGCTTCCTCGTTAGAGGCCGCCGGATAAACCTTGAGAAACTCGTCACTCAAATTGCCAAAGCGTTGACGGCTGCCGGATGTATAGGCATCTGCAGTCAGCAAAGCTCCCTGAGGTGCCAAAGTGGTGCCTTCGTCGGCGTTGAAGCCTACAATCAGCGGAACGTCATTCTGCTTGCCCTGGGCAAAAATCGTTGCGACATCCTGGGGCAGCACCCATCCGTCGACCACCGGCCTGGTTACGGGTGTGTCGCTGGCTTTGAGAAGTTCCTCGGCGGACTTGGCCCGAAGCGTTGCGATCACGTCCTCTGCGGCACCGACCGAAGAAGCGAAGGCCTGTCCTGCTTTCTCCGCGTCAGCGAGTGTCCGCATGGGAGAGAAGGAAGCTCCGCTTTCGCCGATCGCACGCTGAAACAAGCCCTTAGCCAATGGAGTGGCAGTGAGGGCATTCACGGCCCACGATCCCGCTGATTCGCCGAAGATCGTCACCGAATGCGGGTCGCCGCCAAATGCCTCGATGTTCTTCTTGACCCACTCGAGGGCCGCGATCATATCGAGAAGCGCATAGTTTCCTGACGAGTGATGGTCGGATTCGGCAGTTAACGCCGGGTGGGCAAAGAAGCCGAGTAGGCCTAAACGGTAATTGATCGTGACTAGAACCACTCCCTTGCGCGCGAAGTTCTCCCCGTCATAGCCCTCCGAGGTTCCGCTTCCCCGAGTAAATCCACCGCCGTGGATCCAGACCATAACCGGAAGGTGCTCTTTAGAAGACTTGGCTGCAGTCCAAATGTTCAGGTATAGGCAGTCCTCGCTCAGCGGGGGAAGCTTAGCCTGATAAATAGAAGCCGCCGGGTAAGGCGTTTGCCAGCAGGCGTTACTGAACTGTTTGGCTTCACGTACGCCCTGCCAGGAAGCCGGGGGCTGGGGCGCCCGCCAGCGCAGATTGCCGAGAGGCGGCGCGGCATAAGGAATGCCACGATAAACCAGTACCTCAGGGCTCTTGCCCGTGGTCCCGGAGAGGAGGCCTTGTTCCACGCGAACTGGGTCGGTAAGGGCGCAAACAATTGTGGGCACGGCGAGCAGAGAAATGACCAGAATGCGAGCCAGACGTGAGGACATGAGGGAAGCCTTTCTCTGGGATTGTTAACATCCCGTTAAGGCACCTATCGTAACCTGACTTAGGCAGAATGCAAAACTGATTGATCGATACGAAGGCTCAAGTGTCACTTTCGTCCGAAAATGATCCAGGAGCAGCATCAGCGTCTAACGTCCTCGGGCGCCGGGACGCGGATCTCGGGCTGCGCATCATCAGTGGGGCGTATGGTAATGACCGAATCGTGACTACATTGACTTGCCCCACTCCTGGCCCTAAGATTTGACCCCAATGGTTGGTCAAACCGTCTCTCATTACAAAATCATAGAGAAGCTCGGCGGCGGAGGCATGGGTGTCGTCTACAAAGCCGAGGATCTCTCTCTGGGACGGTTCGTCGCCCTGAAGTTCCTGCCGGACATGGCGGCCCAGGACACGGCAACTCTCGAGCGCTTCCGCAGGGAGGCGCGCGCGGCCTCGGCACTCAACCATCCCAACATCTGCACCGTCTATGAAATCGGCGAAAGCGACGGCTCGCGGTTTATCGCCATGGAGTACCAGGAAGGCGCGACGCTGAAGCATGCGGTCATGGGGCGTCCCATGGAGACCGAGATGTTGGTCACGCTTGCGATCGAAATCGCTGACGCGCTGGATGCAGCGCACGCCGCGGCCATCGTGCATCGCGACATCAAGCCCGCCAATATATTCGTGACCCGGCGCGGACACGCCAAGATTCTCGACTTCGGTCTAGCCAAGATCGACGAGCGCAGCGCCTCGTCGAGCCGCGTGGCCGAGGCGAACACGATGACCAGCGAGGAACATCTGACCAGCCCCGGCTCGACTCTGGGCACCGTCGCCTACATGTCGCCCGAACAAGTGTTGGGCAAGCCTCTGGACGCGCGCACCGATCTTTTTTCGTTCGGCATCGTGCTCTACGAAATGGCCACGGGCAGGCTGCCGTTCCCAGGCGAATCGACAGGGGCGATCTTCGATTCCATCCTTCACGGAACGCCGGCGGCCCCGGGCCGGCTGAACTCCGAGCTTCCGCCGGATCTTGAAAGGGTGATCCTGAAGGCCCTCGAGAAGGAACGCGAAGTGCGCTATCAGCATGCATCCGACATGAGGGCCGATCTGGCGCGAGTGAAGCGGGACACGGGGTCGGCTTCGCCAGCCCGAATCGTGGCGCCGGTTGCGCCTGCGCCCAATCCGCGGGAAAAATGGATCTGGGCCGGGGGCGCTTTGGCGCTCCTGCTAGTCGCCAGCATGCTGCTCTGGCGATTCCGCGAGCCCTCTCCGCACACGGGAGTCAAGCCTCCAGCCGCAGCCCCGGTCACGATCGCGGTCTTGCCGTTTCAGAACCTTGGCGCCGACCAAGAAAACGACTTCCTGCGCATGGCGCTGCCGGACGAAATCGCCACCACCCTGAGCTCCGTGCGGACTTTGTCGATTCGTCCCTTTGCGACCACGACCAAATACGCCACCGGGGACGTGGATGTTGAGCAAGCGGGCAAGGCTATGCACGTTGGCCGCATCGTGATGGGGCACTACCAGAAGGTCCGCGATCAGCTGCAGCTCACGATGCAGGCCGTAGACGTAGGCGACGATCGCGTTCTCTGGCAGGAGACCCTGAACGTCCCGGCCGCTGATCTCGTCGCGATGCGCCAGCAGGTGACGTCAAAAGTCCGGCAGGGCTTGATCCCGGCTTTGGGCGCAATGAACACCGGGGGCGACAACGGCACTCGCCCCACTAGCGAAGAGGCCTACGACCTCTATTTGCGCAGCGTGGCCCTGGCCCACGATGGCGATCAAAATCGCCAGGCAGTCCGTATGCTGGAGCGGTCGGTCGGGCTCGACTCGAACTTCGCCCCAGCGTGGTCAGCGCTGGGCAAGCGCTACTACTACGAAGAAGAGTACGGCGCCGGAGCCACCGGCACCATGTCGCGCACGCTGCCGGCGTTGCGCCGGGCTCTCTCTCTAGATCCAGATCTTGAAGACGCGGCCCAGCAGATCGTGAGCTTGGACACGGATGCCGGCAAGTTGGCCCAGGCCTACCAGGAAGCCAAGGCCATGGTCGACCGTCGTCCGCAGAGCGGATTTGCCCATTTCACTCTCTCGTATGTTCTGCGCTACGCGAGTCTGAGCAAAGAGGCGGTAGATGAGTGCAACGCGGCTGCACGGCTGGACCCGGGCAACTACCAATTCCGTTCCTGCGCCACCGTTTTCACTACGACCGGCGACTTCGCTCGGGCCCATGATTTTCTGAACCTCGACGCAGGTTCAGAGTGGTCGAACAATGTGACCACGATCCTCTTGCTTCGCGAAGGAAAGCGCGACGAGGCGCTGGCTCAGCTGCGCCAGCTTCCCGACAGCCAGTTCTTTCATACCCGCGCGATCGAAGCCTGCTACTCGACGCCCCGGCCTCCAGGCTCCGAACAGCTTCTTGTCCAGGCTGAGAAGGAGCTTTTTGCCTACCGCGACCCCGAGCCCAAGTTCAGTCAGGCGATCACGTTCAACCCTTGCATGGGAAACGGTTTCACCGCCCGGCTGCTTAAGTCCGCGATCGAAGGGGGTTATTGCGGTTATGACTTCGTGCAGGTGGATCCGGGATTGGCCGCTTTCCGAAAGTCGCCCGAATATCCTGCCGTACTGGCTCAAGCCAAACAATGTCGCGACCGGTTTCTAGCCGAGCGCGACCAAGTCAAGTACTGATCCAGTTCGAACGATCAGGTTCTCCCAGGTACAGCCCTCCGGCCCTCGATCGTTAACGGGAAGGGGTTAAGAGGGAGCTGCCGTTCAAGGCCGCCGCTCACTGGCGTTCGCTGACGACATCGATGCGTCTATGAGGAGAATCTACTTGGTTTTCTTGAGAAGCAGGCCTACGCCAAACAGGGCGATGGCGGCCAGCAGCCATTCGATCCGCCAAAGTTGGATCGCTTGCCACTCCAGGACTGTTGACGCCCTGAAGGTAAGTCCGATGATAAGGACCGCGACCAGGCAACCGCAGCCCAAAAAGAAGGCGACCAGCGATGGCGTGCCCAAACCAAGGGCTTCGCGTACCGAGACAAAGTCGACCCAGGATGCCAAACCGCGGGTCAGGCGAGCGGGAGAATCCGCGGTACGATCGGTACCGCAGACGTGGCAGAACTGCCCCACGAGTACGGCTTCGGCGCCACACTTCCGGCAATGGTTCTGGGTCGCTGACTCGGGGCGTCGAGCCTCCGTGTGGGATGCGACGATCGGTTTCCAGAACTCCTGGCGCTCTTCGTAATTCGGAGCTACATCTGCCATGACCGACACTTTTCCTCGTGTGCTGCAAGGCTTAGGGCACACCATATACCAGACAGCTCAATCGATATAAGTGGCTGATAAGCAAGTAGTTATAATCGAATAAAAGGTCTAGTGCCCAGTCCATGGAGCAATATTTACGATGTAAAAGCTTCAGTTTTCCTGCCGCCTCGGCATGCGGATCACATTGGGGGGTTGGCGATCTTCGCTCCAGAACCCGAGCAACACCAAGTCAGATTCGCAGAACGATAGATTTTCGGGGCGGATGTGGCCGTCGTTAAAAATGTGCTCATCGAGGAGCGCATGCAGTTCATTGATGGAGATGTTCAGATAGCCGGCAGCTTCAGGCTCCGTGTAGGATTCTTTCGCCGGCTTTAGAGGTCGCGTCATGTGTACCGTATCCCGTTTGCTGGAATGCGGGGGAGCTAGGTTCTTTTACCTGTTCTAGGTCGAAGGCGGTATCGGGTAAACTTCCCTTAAGCAGAGCACAATGAGACCTTACCAGCGGCCCTATTCACGCGTCCCCGGAAACACACTTTTCCTCCTGATAATCGTCGTTACCTTTGGAGTAACCGGTACCTGGGCAGGTTCACCCAGCGACAAACCGGATTATGACACCCTGACCCGGAGCGGCTTCCGTCATTTCTACCGGCTCGAGTACGATCAAGCGATCCGCGACTTTCGGAGTGCGTCGGAGGCGCGTCCTGACGAGCCCAAAGCGCTCAACCATCTCCTGGAGGCCGAGTTGTTCGAGGAGCTTTACCGCTACAATGCCCTCGATACCCGCCTGTACACCAAACAGCGGTTCCTAACTAGTAAACACGTTCCGATCGACCCGGCGAAGAAAAAGCAGTTGCTCGAGTTGATGCAACGGGCCATTGCCACCTCAGACAAACGCCTTAAAACCCACCCTGATGACATCGAGGCCCTGTACAGCCGGGGGGTGACCGAGGGACTTCGCTCTACATATATGGCAGTGGTCGAGCATTCTTTCTGGTCAGCGTTGCACAATGCATTGGACGCCCGCAACGACCACGAGGAAGTGTTGCGCCGCCAAAAAGACTTCGTCGATGCCAAAACAGTTGTGGGCGCCCATGAGTACGTGGTGGGCAGCCTGAATACCCCAACCAAGGTAGTGGCGGGAATGGTTGGCATTCATGGAGACAAGAACAAAGGTCTGCGCATGCTGGCAGAGGCCGGCCAGGGTGGCGGAGAGAGCAATACCGATGCCCGAGTGACGCTAGCCTTGTTCCTGCGCAGGGAAGAGCGCTATGAGGAAGCCATGGCAGTGGTGAAGACTCTGACTCAGGACTATCCTCACAACTTCCTCTTTGCCTTGGAGCAGGGCAACTTGCTACGCGATGCCGGTCGTGGTCCGGAATCAATCGCTTCCTATCGGGCATTGCTCGACGGATGCAAAGAAGGCGGATACCCGAACGCGCATGTAGAGATGGTGCAATACGCTCTGGGAGAAGCCTTGCGCGGGCAGAACGAACTCCCTGGGGCGCTGGCCGCTTATCAGTCTGCCGCCAAGACCAGCGACTACGATTCCGATCTCCACCAGCGTGCCCTGCTCGGCGCGGCAGAGGTTTCTGACCTGCTGGCTCAGCGAGAACAGGCCTTGGCCCAATACCGTGCAGCCATTGCGTTGGATTCATCGAGCGAAGAAGCTGACACTGCACGACGCTATCTCGACCGGCCGTACCGTGGGCATTGAGCACACTGAGTTGAACCCGCCTGGTTTCTCGGTATCATAGAATTGGGAAAGGGCCGCTCCCGGCCATGAGGAGGTCCCAACGTGTATTGCAACTATTGCGGCAAAGTGATTCCCGATGATGGTCATCTCTGCGCTTATTGCGGCAAGCGCGTTGCCGGTGTAGTAGCGCGACAAAGGCTGGTTCGGCCGCGCAAAGGACGCAAGGTCGCGGGCGTCTGTCTGGGTTTTGCCGAGTTCTTTGATATCGACGTTAGCCTGGTTCGCGTTGTGTGGGTGCTGTGCTCGATCTTTGGTTTGACCGGAGTCATTGCCTATGCGGCGGCTTGGATCATCATGCCGGAAGAACCTTACCTGTTGGCCGAGGTCTCGCCATCCTCGGAGAAGGCCACCACCTGACGAGTCAAAGGGCCCTCGGCACTAAGACATCTGACGCGTGTCGTCGCCAGTTCTACTTTTGGGCACTCGACATTGCTGCGCGCGCCCGAGCTAGCATTCTCTGCGCCTGTTCTGCGTCAGGCCCGTTGGGGTTCTTGTTCAGATAGGTTTCCAACTCCGCCGCAGCATCTCCATACTTGTTCAGACCTAGCAGAGCGTTCGCCCGCACCAGCCGGATGAGAGGGTATTCCGCCGGCGCCAGGGCTTGTGCGCGGTCGAGCGAATGCACGGCGGCCTCAAAGTCGTTCTTGCCGGCATAGGCACGGCCCATCTCGAAGTAAGCTTGCCACGCATCCGGAGCTAAGGACTCGGCGCGTTCGAGAGTGCGCAGGGCGTCATCGAACTTGGATTGCATATTGAAGGCCGAGCCTAACGCCATGTATGCCATGGCGCAGTTCGCGTCATTCTGGATCGCCCTGTTGAGATCTTCGATCGCACTGTCGATGTCTCTCGCATCCAGCTTATAGATGGCGCGCAGGGTAAGCGCGTCCGCATAGTTTGGAGCTAGATCCAAGGCCTTTGCCAAGTGCTGCTGGGCCTTGTCGCGTTCGTCCTTAACGCTGGCCTCGCGGGCCTTTCGCAATTCCTCGCGCGCCGCCTCGGGCACCCGATACTGAGCCACAGAGATGCTGCTTTTGCCCATTCCGTCGTTGGCATTGCTGTTGTTGTGGGTTGAAGGCAGGCGGAGATCCACTATTGAATTCATTGAATTCGATTCGACCCGCTCTTCTGCCTGTTCGGCGCCCTCAGACGCAACGACATCATAGTTTCCTTGCGGGACTTGCTGGAATTCGAAGTTTCCGCCGACACCTGTGTAAGCTGAAGTGACTATCGAACCGGTGCCACCATCACGAAGTTCCACGCGGACATTTCCGATAGGCTGGCCGTCGGCGCTACGAACCGATCCGCTAATGGAAGTGAAACGCCGTCCAGAGAGGGTCGATTGGTTTCCTCCCATCGAGCCTGGGAGACCAGGCCCGTTCTGGCCGAAAGGAGGACTTTGCGCAACGGCCAGCGTGACAAAACTGACCGCGAATAGAACGACTGCGACCGCCCGGGAAACCATAGGCACGACCTGTTAACCTGGAATATGAAAAAAGAAATGCCCTCACAGGCGGCGGAAACCTGTTGGAACCTAACTCTTTCCGGCACGCGCACCTTAGTGCCCTCGTGCTAGGAGGTGAGAGTGTCTACTAAAAATGGAAGTTGTCTCCGGCCAAAGCTGGCGGACAAAATATTTTCAGGGCAGATGACCAAAGCAGCTGGATGGGGTTGCCCGGAGTTAGCAAAATGATTATCCGCCCTGCCAAGAACATTTTAGGTGCTCTGCGCATGCCCGGGGACAAGTCGATTTCGCATCGCTACGCCATGCTCGCAGCGATTGCCGCGGGGACCACCCGTCTTAGCGGCTTCTCTACCGGCGCCGATTGTGCCAGCACTCTCAGCTGCGTGAGCCAGCTCGGCTGCAACGTTCGCACCAGCGATGGTGCAGTCGAGATCCAAGGCCGAAGTTTTCTCGCTCGTCCGACCCAGAGCCTGGACTGTGGCAACTCCGGTTCCACAATGCGAATGCTCTCCGGGATACTCGCAGGGCAAGCCTTCGCTAGCCGGCTCCACGGTGATGAGTCGCTTTCGCGCCGGCCGATGGGCCGGGTGACCACACCGCTGCGTCAAATGGGAGCAACGATCGAGGCTGGACCGGGCGAACGGCCTCCGCTTGAAGTCCTCGGCGGGCGGCTTAGAGCGATTGACTACGCCATGCCGGTGGCCAGCGCCCAGGTCAAATCGGCGATCTTGTTCGCCGGACTTCAGGCTGATGGAGAAACTTCTATTGAGGAACCGCACCGAACGCGCGATCATTCCGAGCTGGCTTTGCGGGCCTTTGGCGCGGAATTGACGCGGCGGCGTAACCGCATCTCCATTCTAGGCGGCCAGAAACTGTATGCCATTCAAGCGGCCATACCAGGCGACATTTCATCGGCCGCGTTCTTTCTCTGTGCCGCGGCATTGTTTACCGAATCGAACCTGATCATCGAATACCTTCTCTTGAACCCCACACGAGCGGCGCTGCTCGATGTTCTCAGGTCTCTAGGCGCACGTATCTCGGTCATCAACATCGAAGATCATCACGGCGAACTGGTGGGAACGGTCAAAATCGAACACGAGGCGCTCAAAGGCGCAACCATCCGTGGCGGGCAATCGGTGGCCCTGATCGACGAACTCCCGGTTCTGGCCGCGATTGCGCCCTACACCCGCGATGGAATAGATATCCATGATGCGCGGGAACTTCGGGTGAAGGAATCGGACCGCATTCGCCTGGTGGCGCACAACCTGCGCGCGATGGGAGGGGAGTGCGAAGAGCGCGAAGACGGGCTGAGCGTGCCAGGAAACCAGAAGCTCCACGGTGCTGAGATTGACACCGGTGGGGATCACCGAATCGCCATGGCTTTCGCCGTAGCTGCTCTCCGCGCCGAAGGAGACAGCATGATCCCGGATGCCAAGTC
The DNA here is from genome assembly GCA_036522035.1 of Terriglobales bacterium. Lineage (GTDB taxonomy): Bacteria > Acidobacteriota > Terriglobia > Terriglobales > Acidobacteriaceae > Angelobacter. The sequence goes on along the minus strand of DATDGP010000272.1, from coordinate 11,028 downwards.
GGTGCGGATTTCTTTTCCTGACTTCTTTGAACTGCTCGAAGGCGTAGTTGAGCGCTAAGCGGATTGCCGCGCACAGGGTGCTGGCTTCAGCAAATCATGTTTTCCCGCGCCAGCTTCAAGCCGTCCAGGTTGCCGAGGACGGTCAGGGCGATCTTCTCGGGCTGGAAAAGATAGTTGGCCATCTCGCAGACCGCGTCGTCGGTGACTTTCTCGATCTGTTCGATCGTCTCGTCCATGGTCAGGAAGCGCTCGAAATACATTTGCTGGCGGGCAAGGTTGGACATGCGCGAGGTGCTCGACTCCAGGCTCAGCATGAGGCTGCCTTTGAGTTGGTCTTTCGCACGGCGAAGTTCCTCGGCGGGGATGGGGCCGGCTTTAAGCTCCTTAAACTCAGCCAACACCGCATCGACCACCGGGCGGGTCGACTCTAGCGACATGCCGGCATATACGCTCATACAGCCGGTGTCGCGATACGGATTGAGGTCGCTGTAAATCGAGTACGCCAATCCGTGCTCTTCACGGATCTTCTGGAACAGACGCGAGCTCATGCCCCCACCCAGCACCGTGTTCAGTACGTAGGAAACGAATCGCTTCGCATGCGAAATGGGATGAGAGGGAACTCCCAGGCAGAGCTGAACTTGCTCGAGAGACTTCTTGTTGCGGGTGATGATGCGTGGCGTAACCGCCGGTGCCGGCTGGTGGAAGCCGTTAGGCACGCGATCGAGGCAGGCAAATCGTTCTTTGATCAGCTCGACAAAGCGGGCATGGTTCAGGTTTCCTGCCGCCGAGACAATGATGTTGTTGGGCGCAAAGCGCTGACGGTAGAAATCGAACACCCGGTCCCGCTCAAAAGAACCAACCGTTTCCTTGGTGCCCAGGATCGGCTTGCCCAACGGGTGGTCCTTCCAGAAATTCTGGGTAAAAATTTCGTGGACCAGGTAGTCAGGATTGTCCTCGTCCATCTTGATCTCTTCAAGAATCACACCTTTTTCCCGAATGATGTCTTTGGGATCGAAGGTGGGATTTAATACCAGATCGCTGAGGATATCGAGAGCCACCGGAAGGTGCTCGTCGAGGACCTTGATGTTGAAGCAGATTGTCTCCTTGCCGGTGAAGGCGTCGATGTTTCCGCCGATGGAGTCTACTTGTCGGGCAATTTCTTTGGCAGACCGCGTCTTGGTCCCTTTGAACACCATGTGCTCGACAAAGTGAGAGATCCCGTTCGACTCTGGCGATTCGTGTCGTGAGCCGGTCTTCATCCAAATGCCGATCGAAATCGACCGGATGTGCGCCATCTCTTCGCTGAGCACCGTCAGCCCGTTGGGCAGCACTTCACGATGGATATCTCGGGGTTCGTTCGCAGATCGCTTCACAGCCGCCATTTGCACCTTTTCACCGCCATATATGATTCTCACATGTCGGGAATGGTCGCTCAGGCAAAAATATGTTATTTATTTTCAGTCTGTTAGAAAACTCTGAGACGATTTTGGACCGTTTTTGAGCAAAGTGTAGAATTTTAGAAGGCGCAACCCGTGGCTCCCCAGACCAACCAAGACGAACTCTTAGGCCTTGATTTTGAAGAACTTAGCCGTTTAGCCCAGGAACATGGCCAGCCGGAGTACCGCGCCCGCCAACTCTTCGAAGCCATCTACCCGCAACGGCTGCCGTCTCTCGATCGGGTCTCAACCCTGCCTCGTCAATTCCGCTCCCGTCTCAGAGAGCAAGGGAGAGAGGTCGGTCAGCCGCGGGTCGAGACTAAGTTCCAATCCGTGGACGGCACCATTCGCTATCTCATCGCGATGGCCGACGGAGAGACGGTCGAGACGGTGTGGATGCCGGAAGGCGACGGCGGGGAAGCCGGCGATGGCAGCGAGGCCGGTGATCGCGATTGGCAGCGAGCCACCATTTGCATCTCGAGCCAGGTTGGTTGCGCCGTCAACTGCCAGTTCTGCCTCACGGCTCTGCTGGGTGTGAAGCGCAATTTGACAGCGGGAGAGATCGTGGGACAGGCCATCGCGGTCCTGAACGACCGCAAGGTGGAGCTGGACCGGCAGCGCGTGAACCTGGTCTTCATGGGGATGGGCGAACCCTTCCTGAATTACGCGGCGTTTATGAAAGCGGTGCGATTGCTGGTCGAGGGAGTTGGAATTTCCGAGTCGCGGATGACTGTGTCAACCTCGGGCATCGTCAATCGCATGGAAGATTTTGGCGGCGAGGCGATCCGACCCAAGCTTGCAATTTCGCTGAACGCCCCGAACGACGAGATTCGCGCGCGCATCATGCCTATCAACAGGAAGTGGAACCTTGATGCGCTGATGGACGCCGCGCGCAAGTTCCCGTTGCGCAACCGGGAGCGAATCACCTTCGAGTACGTCTTGCTGCGGGGCGTCAACGATCAGCCGCAACACGCACGCGAAGTGATCGAACGCGTGCGAGGCATTCGATCAAAGGTAAATTTGATTGCTCTCAACCCGGGACCGGGGATTGATTTCGAGACGCCGGAAGAACGGCACGTCGAGGACTTCCAGCAGATTCTGATTCAGGCTGGGATTCCGGCATTCATTCGTCGACCGCGAGGCCGGGACATTTATGCAGCTTGCGGCCAGCTCAAGCGTACCGTCGCCTAGCCAGACATTCTGCCCGTTTGTAATGCCAACCGGTGGCCGAGCCCTAGCGGTTGGATTGCTGTGCGGCTACTGCGCGCTGCGCCAGGACCTTCTTGGCGTTCTCGGCCAGTTCCTTGGCTTTGGGCAGAAGGCTGAGTGCTGCCAGAACTTGCGGATCGCTCTCCGCCTTGGCCCGCAGCCCCTCTTCCTGTCCGAATTCCGCGATAAAGATCTCCGCCTTGATATTGGCTTTGATCCAGTCTGAACCTTCGTTGATATCGGCTTCGCTGTAGGGAATCTTCTCCGCGTCCAAGAACTTGCGGAAATCGGCGAGAACAGCGTCGGTGACTTCGAAGTTCTTGTCGACGTGGCGCCCACTCAGATAGTGCGGAGCGAAGTTGAAGAAGGCGTATTTAAGCAGCAGAGTGTCTTCAAAACGCGTGGGCTTGAACGTGGCTACTTTTATGTCGGGGGTGATGCCACCGCCGCCATACATGGCGCGTCCGCTGTCGGTGAGCTTTACCTCCTTGGACGGAGCATTCGGCGGAGGAGGTGCGTTCGGATCGTCATCCTCGCGGGCGTAGTAGTAATCGTAGAGCGAGACGCCGGTGTAGTCGCGCTGGATCAGCCGTCCGCTGGGCGTGTAATACTTGGCAGTGGTCAGCGCCAGACCGGTGTTTTCTGAAAGCGGATAGACAGTCTGCACCAGGCCCTTGCCGAAAGTGACTTCGCCGGCAATCAAGCCGCGGTCGTGATCCTGGATCGCTCCGGAGACAATCTCTGCCGCCGAGGCCGTGCCCCGATTGACTAGAACCACCAGCGGATAATCCTTGCCGCCGTTTCCGTGGGCGGCGCGATATACCTTCTCCGGAGAGCTGCGCCCGCGATGAGAAACGATCACCTGTCCACGCTTTAGGAACTTGTCGGCCACACCCACGCCCTCGTTCAACAGCCCGCCGGGGTTGCCGCGCAGATCCAGAATGAGTCCCTTGAGTTCGCCGAACTGAGCCAGCGCGTCTTCCACTTCCTGCTCAGTGGTCTCATTGAAAGCCGTGACGTGCATGTAGCCGATGCCGGGTTTGATCAGGAACTTCAGATCGACGCTGTTGCGGGGAATCTCGTCGCGAACCACGTTGAACTCGAGCGGCTTGTCATTACCTTCGCGCAGGATCGAGATGTGGACGTTGGTACCTTTGGGGCCTTTGAGCAGATCCGCTACATCGCTGACGCTCATGTTGTCCGTGGCTTTGCCATCGACGGCGATAATCGCGTCCCCAGGCCGCAAGCCCACTTTGTATGCGGGCGTCCCCACGAAGGGCGCGACCACAATAATCTTGTTGTTGCGCGGAGCGATCTGCATGCCCACCCCGTAATACTTGCCGCTCTGCTCCTCACGCAGCAGGGAATACGACTTGGGGTCAAAGAAATTGGAATGCGGATCAAGCACGTGAAGCATGCCCGGAATAGCGCCGTTATAAATGGCCTTGTCGGGATTCACCGGCTCGGCATAGTTCTGCTCCACGATGCTATAAACCTGGGAGAACTGCCGCAAGCTGTCTTGGACATTCGAGTCTGACGCTGGGCCGTAGGCGGTCGAGCTGCGCTGAAAACCAGCGCCCAAAAAACCGCAGATGAGGATGACGAGAAGGACAAAAAATGAGGACCGACGTGTGCCACGCAACATGAATCTTCCTTGACCGCAAAAACTGGCGCCCGAAAACGCCACGGCTGTGGCCAGTATACCACTGCTGTTACCCGCCGCCCGAACCGCTTTTCGTCTGAACGACCCAAGTTGTTTACCTCCCCCGATGCCCCTAGTCCTTGGGCGCGCACCGGGGCGGGAAACAGCCGTTTTGAGCAGGCTCCAAAGATGTGTTGATTCGCCTTTTTGAGCTTTGGAAAACTTAACCGAGAGCGAGCTGGTTTCGGGGAAAAGGAGTATTATGGCGGTGACTCCTATGAATCTGGGCTTCTCTGGTGAACTCATCTTTATTTTGCTCCTGGCCCTTATCTTGTTTGGGCCTAGGAAGTTGCCCGAGATTGCCCGTACCATGGGGCGGTTTATGGCCGAATTCCGGAAAGCCAGTGCCGATTTTCAGACCCAGATTCAAAGCGAAATCCACCAGCTCGAACTGGAAGAGGTGGACCCGACCAAGCACCTTGCGCCGGTTGTGGGCGAAGTGAAGAAGCTGGTGGACGATAACGACGACACCTCTATCACCGGCGCTCTGAATCGTCTTAGCGAGCGCATCAAGGGCAGTGTCTCGCAGGATTACGATGCCTGATCTCGTGGCTGAGCCCGAACCACCACAGGAGCTCGACGAACGACGCCTGGGCTCAATGAGCCTGCTGCAGCATCTCGAAGAGCTGCGCAAACGTATTCTCTATTCGTTGGCATCGGTGGGGATTTGCTTTGGCGTAGGCTGGTATTTCTGGGATGCCATCTACGCGCAAATGAGAAAGCCGATTGAGCAGGCCCTTTCCCAACATCATCTGCCCACCGAACTCGGCTTTTTAAATCCTACCGACCCCTTCAACATGTCCCTGAAGATTGCCTTAATCTCAGGCATTTTTATTGCCTCACCTTTCCTTCTTTACCAGGTGTGGGTGTTCATCTCTCCCGGCCTCTACCGGCATGAGAAGCGTTTTATCGTTCCGTTTTTGTTCCTTTCTGTCGGGCTGTTCCTGAGCGGCGGTGCATTCGGTTTCAAAATCGTGTTTCCTGTGGCCTTGGACTTCCTGATTGATACCGGCACCAGGGCCGGCCTGAAGCCGATGATCACCATCACCGAGTACATGACGCTGTTCCTCACGGTGATTCTCGGGCTTGCCATCATCTTTGAACTTCCCATTGTGCTTGGCTTTGCGGGCATGATGGGGGTGGTGAATGCCAAGTTCCTGATCAAGCACATCCGCGGTGCCGTGCTGATCTTTTTCATCGTGGCGGCGGTCCTCACTCCCACCACCGACATCCTGAACATGACCATTTATGCCGCTCCCATGATCTTGCTGTACATCTTGAGTATTGGCATCGTCTGGTTCGTCCATCCAAGCCAACGGCGGAAACGGCGGGAGAAGCAAGGACGCGCCTAAGTTACACCAAAGGTGACCTGACTCGCGTGCTCGCTCTGTGAGCCTGCGGCCGTCGCTTCCAGATCTCGAAGGAGCACCGATTTGAATCGAAAGCTAAACTGTAGCCGCTTGCTGTTGGGGGCGATGATCCTGGCCGGCCTGGGCTGCAACCGCGAAAGTACGGTTTCCGCCGAAGGACGGGTAGCTGCTTCGCTTACACCCGGCCAGTCCGCACCTGGTCCCGCCGTAGAGCCGGCCGGCCCGCCGATGCGCATCGATTCGGCGCGTGCCTGGCAGTACACCAAAGAGATCGTTGCCCTCGGCCCGCGCTGGGACGGCAGTCCCGGCCAGAAGAAGATGGGCGAATACCTTCACGCCAAGCTTAAGAACGACCAGGTAGAGGAAGACGCGTTTGTTGCCGACACGCCGGACGGGAAGTTCCAGATGCGCAACATTGTCGCCAAGTTTCCCGGTACTCGGGACGGCATTATTGTTCTGGGCTCGCATATCGACACCTGCTATTGGTTGCGCAAGACCACCTTTGTCGGCGCCAACGACGGAGCTTCCAGCACCGCGTTGCTGCTGGCCATCGCCGACCAATTGCGCGGAAAAAAACTGGAAGGCTACAGTGTGTGGCTGGCCTTTCTGGACGGCGAGGAGGCGGTCCGGAGTTGGACCGCGGCCGATAGCTTGTACGGCAGCAAGCATCTAGCCCAAAAGTGGCAGCAGGACGGGACCATCAAGAATATCAAGGCATTCCTTCTGGCCGACATGATCGGCGACTCCGATCTCGACATCTCTCGCGACGCGAATTCGACAGCCTGGCTGGAGGATACGGTGATGCAAGCCGCGACCCGCCTCGGCTATCAGTCCTACTTCTTCGCCCAGACGCAGACTATCGAGGACGACCATTTACCATTTGCCCGCGCCGGGGTGCCGGTAGCCGACGTCATCGATATTGACTACGGCTACAACAACGCCTATCACCATACGACGGAGGACACCCTGGATAAGCTCAGTCCTAAGAGCTTACAGATTGCCGGCGACGTCTTCCTTGAGACCATACGTCTTATAAACGCCGGAGCCAGTCCTCCGCATGCGCCCCAGAAATCCTGATCCGACTTGGTGTGTGCAGTGGCGACGGTTCGATTGGCTTTTCCTTTTGACCTTTTTGGTTTCTAATCCCCTCGGTGACTAGGCCATGGCATATCGGCTCTGGGCGGAGATCGTCACGTCTCCCGCTGGCGCCGCTTCGATGAACATTAGTTTCTGGATCGTCTTCAACGCCGTCATTCTCGCTCTGCTGATCCTCGATCTGGCGGTGTTGAACCGTGATGGCCGGGTGGTGCCCTTCAAGCACGCACTGATCAGCAGCGCCATCTGGATTGCCCTGGCCGCCGGCTTTGCAGTTTTTGTTCACTTTTGGATGGGTCCTGCAAAGAGTCTGGAGTTCGTGACCGGCTATATCATCGAGCAGGCCTTGAGTGTCGATAACCTCTTTGTTTTCATTCTATTATTCGGTTATTTTAAAGTTCCAGCTGAACAAGAAAAGACGGTGCTCTTCTGGGGTATTATCGGCGCCCTGATCATGCGCGGCGCCTTCATCGTCGCCGGCGTAGCCCTGGTGCAGCGGTTTCACTGGATCATGTATGCCTTTGGTGCTTTCCTGGCGTACAGCGGCTTCAAGCTGACGAGGGAAGGAGGCGACGAGGAGGTCGATCCCTCCCGCAATTTGGTGCTGCGCCTCTGCCGGCGCTTTCTCCCGGTCAGCGAGAATTACGAAGGCAACAAGTTCCTGGTGCGGCGCGACACGAAGTTATTGGCTACGCCGCTTCTGGTGGTCCTGCTGGTGGTCGAGACCACCGACATTCTTTTTGCAACCGATTCCATTCCTGCGATCCTGGCCATCAGTCGCGATCCTTTCATCGTGTACACATCGAACGTCTTTGCCATCCTGGGCCTGCGTTCCATGTATTTCGCGCTGGCCGGGCTGATGAAGCTGTTCCACTACCTGAACTATGGCTTGGCGGCGATCCTGATCTTCATCGGCGCGAAGATGCTGCTCTCTTTCCGTTGGGAAGTTCCTACCTGGGTCACTCTGGTCGTGATCGCCGCAGTGCTGGCTATCTCGATTTTTGCTTCGTTGCTGTTTCCCAAAAAAGAAGCCGCTGTTACTCAAATCTGACGCCGGCTTCACGGATGATGGAATGTTTGTGGAAGCGCACGTCGTCGTGGGCCGGATAATCGGTGCGGTAGTGAGCGCCGCGACTCTCCAGACGCGCCAAGGCGGAGCGCGCAATCAGAAGCCCACAGGTATGAATATTCCGGGCCTCGCAATTGCGCCGTGAAAAGGGCAGAGGCCGGCATTCCGCCGCGGCTTCTAAGCGATCGACGGCTGCGATCAGACCTTGGCGGGTGCGGACGATTCCTGCATTACTCCACATCAACTGCTGGATTTCGCGGATGAACTGCTCCGTATCGGTGGTGGCTCTGCCGACTGCGGGTTGGACCGTGAGGACCCCAGCCTGGGCACGACCTTGGGCAAGCTCCTCACGCATCGCCAGGCCGGCACGCGCGCCGAATACCAGGCCTTCGAGGAGGGAATTGCTGGCCAGTCGGTTGGCTCCGTGTACACCCGTGCAGGCTGTTTCCCCGGCGGCGTAAAGACCGGGAAGACTGGCGCGGCCGTGGAGGTCGGTGCGCACTCCACCCATGAGGTAGTGAGCGGCTGGGCGGACCGGTACCTGATCGATGGTGATGTCGATGTTGTATTCCAAGCACGTGGCATAGATGCGCGGGAAGCGGGCCTTGATGTGCTCGTCTTTCAGGTGGGTCATGTCCAGGTAGACCACTGGATCTTTCATCAGGCTGACTTCCAACTCGTGAGCGATAGCCCGGGCCACGACGTCGCGTGGCGCCAGCTCGCCCAGCTCGTGGTATTTGGACATGAAGCGATCGAGTTCGCTGTTGCGCAGCACCGCGCCTTCGCCGCGCAGCGCCTCGGACAGAAGAAATCGCGGCGCTTTCTTGAGGTAGAGTGCCGTGGGATGAAACTGAACAAATTCCATATAGCTAACTTCGGCCCCGGCTCGATAGGCCATGGCTACGCCATCCCCGGTCGCCACAGCCGGGTTGGTGGTGTTGCTGTACACGTTGCCAGCGCCGCCGGTGGCCAGCAATACGGCCGAGGCGCCAACCAGATGCAGGTCGCCTTTTTCCGAGACCAGCTCCACACCGTTGACGTGTCCTGATTCCACATGCAAGGCGGCAGTAAACGCAAATTCCGAGAACACGATGTTCTTCAGCGATGCTGCCTTAGCGTAGAGAGCCCGGCCAATCTCGCGTCCCGTGGAGTCGCCATGCGCGTGCAGGATGCGGCTGCGGCTGTGGGCGGCCTCGCGGGTGAAGGTCAGCTTGGTGCCCTGGCGGTCGAAGTGTGTGCCCCAATCGATCAGCTCCTGGATTCGCTCCGGGCCCTCTTCTACCAGAACCCGCGCAGCCTCGGGATTCACATTGCCGTCGCCGGCATTGATGGTGTCCTGCAGGTGCAGCGAGATTTCGTCTTCATCGCTCAGGGCTACAGCAATCCCCCCCTGGGCGTACTGGGTTGCCGACTCGGTCAGCTCCTGTTTGGCCAGGACCAGTACCTTGCCCGCTTCCGCAAGAGCGATCGCGGCGCGGAGTCCGGCCACACCGGCTCCCACCACGATGAAATCCACGCGATCGGGCAACCTCTTCATAAAGCGAGAATGGTAACAAAGGCAGCAGGGAATACTGAAATCGGCAAGCGCGATTCATTGATGTCCCCATCATTTATGATTCATCCGTGAAGAAGATCCGCATCCGGCTGCCCGCGAACAGCTATGACGTGATGATTGGCAGAGGCCTTTTGCCACAAGCAGGCCGCGAGATAAAGCGTCTGCTGCCGTCAGCCGAGAGCCGGGTATTTGTAGTGACCTCGCCGGGGGTGCGAAGCCATTGGGGCGACACTCTGGAGCGATCACTCGTCGAGTCGAGGTTGAATTACCACGTCCTCGAGATGGACGATGGTGAGCCCGCGAAGCGCCTGGGGACCGTCGAACAGCTGGCCGAGCAGATGGTAGCTGCCCGTGCCGATCGTAGCTCCCTGGTCGTCGCCCTGGGTGGAGGTGTAGTGGGCGATTGCGCGGGCTTCCTGGCGGCAGTCTTTCATCGCGGAGTTCCGGTAGTCCAGATTCCCACGACCTTGCTGGCCCAGGTGGACGCGAGCATCGGAGGAAAGACAGGGGTCAATCTCCGCGCCGGCAAGAACCTGGTTGGCGCTTTTCATCAGCCGCGAGCCGTGCTGGTGGACCCGCAGGCACTCTCTACACTTTCTGATCGCGAGCTTCGCGCCGGTCTCTTCGAGTCGCTAAAGTGCGGGGTAATTCGCGATCGCGCGCTGTTTGCTTACATGCGCCGCCAGGTGCGGACGATCTTGGCACGCGACCCGAGAGCGCTGGAACGAGTGATCTTGGATTCGATCCGCGTCAAAGCCGCGGTGGTCTCGACGGACGAGAAGGAGTCCGACCTCAGACGCATCCTGAACTTTGGCCATACCATCGGCCACGCGCTCGAAGCCGCGACCGGATACACGGAGTTTCTCCATGGCGAGGCCGTGGGCTGGGGAATGACAGCCGCTGCCGCGATCGCCGGCAATTGCGGTTTCTGCTCTCCGGAAACCGCCGACGAGATCGCGACCGGGGTCCAGGCCTACGGACCGCTTCCGCCCATTCGCTGTCGAAGCAGCGACATTATGGGCCGGCTTTCAACGGATAAGAAGACCCTGGCCGGTGCTGTCCATTTTGTGTTGCCGCTTAAGATCGGCAAGGTCACAATCGCCGCTGACGTGCCGCCCGAGGTCGTGCGCCAGAGCCTGGAACAAATCCGCAATCATGCCTGAGCCAGCGAAACTCGTATCAACCGGCACCATGCCCGCCGGGGCAACCGATGAACGTTCCGCAGCCCGAGCCGTGCGCGGGATGTTCGACGAGATCGCCCCGCGCTATGACTTCGTGAACCATGCGCTGTCGATGAACATTGACAGGTTGTGGTGGCGCCGAGCGTCGCGGACCTTCACCCACATCCTGGCCCGCGACCAAGCTCGTGTGCTCGACCTGTGCGCCGGCACCGGGGATATGGCCGTCGCGTTGCGTGCGGTGACGGCGCGAGGCGGACGCGCCGGCGGCGGCGTTAGGATCTACGCGCTGGATTTCTCCCACCCCATGTTGCAGCACGGTCTTCAGAAATACGCAGCCAAGAAAATACAGCCGCTCGAGGCCGACGCCCTCTCTCTGCCCTTGCCCGACCGAAGCATGGATCTGGTGGTCTC
>DATDGP010000271.1:0-44477 GCA_036522035.1 Terriglobales bacterium | reverse complement strand
CGACTCTCGTCTATGGCGCCATGAGCGATGGCTCGGGACATTTCGCCATCCGGGGCCTGCCGCCGGCGGGCTACGTCGTTTTCTTATATCGGCGAGGCTTCATTCGTGTCTTCGGCCAGGGGCCGCTGGATGGCCCTGAGTTATCGCTCAAGTCGGGAGATCATCTCGAAAACGTCATTCTCGCGATGGTGCCGCGCCCTATCATCGCCGGCCGGGTGGTCGACGAGTATGGCGATCCGGTCATGGACGCGGGTGTCGTGGCCGAACCGGTAGCCGAGGGCCCTACCGCCGTGTTCATCCATGGAGGAGCGACCACCAACGACCGCGGTGAGTTCCGCATCGATGTTCCGCCGGGCAAGTACTACCTGAAGGTTCAGCAATGGGGGCTGATGCAAGACTCTTCCGAGATTCGCAGCGACGGCACGGTGGAGAGCAACTATGTGGATACCTACTATCCGGGGGTCGCGGTTCGGCAGGCCGCCACGCCGGTTGAGGCCAGAGCCGGACGCGAGCTGAACGGCGTCGAGATCCATCTGGCCCGCACGCCGGCCTTGAGCATCAGCGGGACGATCATCGGAATTCCCGACGACGCTATGGCGGTGAGCCTCTCGATCGAATGGGGGCCGAGCGCTGATGAGATCAAGAGCGGGATATCGGGTGGCGGAGGATTCTCGTCGAGTCACGGTTCTGTTCGACCCTTCCATCTCGGCCATCTCTCGCCCGGTTTCTACAGAATCTCGGCTACGTCCCCATCTGGAGGACACGAGATGCGCAGCCGGCCTGTAGAGATTTCGCTGACCGACTCCAACGTCGACAATATCCAGTTGACGCTCATGAACGGTGCTGAGGTGACGGGCAACGTCGTTTGGGCCGAGCCTCCTTCGGCGAAGGCTGCGCAGGACGAGGGCCGCAGATTGATTCTCGAGAGTTTGGACTCCAGCTTCGCTTACGAAAGAGCCACGATCTCTGCCACCGGCTCCTTTACTTTTCAGAACGTCTTTCCGGGACGTTATCGACTGAAGGTCGACCCAATGCCCGAAAACGGCTACGTGAAAAAGGTCCTGATTCATGAGACCGTGGCGCCCGATGGCGTTGTTGACTTCGCAGATGGCGCGGACGGCGCCGACCTAAAGGTCATTCTGAGCGCTCGCGCCGGCCAGATCTTCGGGCACATCGAAGACGAGAAGGGAATTACTCCTTGGCGCGAAGGCTACGTGATCCTTTTCCCGGACACGCAAGCCGAAATTACTCCCGATCAACTGCTCTTTGGCAACGAAGTCATGGACGGTTCTTTCAAGGTTCAATCCGTGCCGCCGGGCAAGTACAAACTTATGGCCATTCCCTTTGGCTTGGATCTGAATCTGCAATCGCGACTCGGCGTGAGTCAGGCCATCGAGCGCTTCGGACGCAACGCTGTGGTGGTCGAGGTCAAAGAGGGCGACAGTATCTCCCGCAACGTGAAATTGCCGCGACTCAGCGATAAGGGCGATCCGTGAGACGGACCAGAAGCCTCTCGGCGGCATTGTTCCTGGCATGGTGTACCACGGGAATCGCGACGTGGGCACAAACGGCTGCGCCGTCCGCAGCCGAGAATACACAAGGGCAAAAGACTCCGGAGAAGCCTGCGTCCGTTTTTGGTCTGGTAACAAACAGTGTGACCGGCGAGCCCCTGGCCCACGCCCACGTGCGCCTCAACAACTTCCAAAACGGCACGCTGCACTACGGCGCCATGACCACGGTCGATGGCCGGTTCTCGATCAAGGGTATTGTTCCAGGCCAATACTTCTTGTCCGCGGAACGGCGCGGGTACAGCACGCCGGTACTCTACGCGTTCAACGCCAAACCGCTGGAGCTTAAGCCTGGGGAGGAGAACAGCGATCTGGTCGCGCGGTTGGTCCCCGACGCCGTGATCTCAGGCCGCGTCGTTGATGCGCAAGGCGTCCCCGCGGAGGGCGTCTATGTGGAAGTGATCGGCGGCTCCAAACACTCCGCACATTCGGACGATCGTGGAGAATTTCGTATCGGCGGGCTGCTCCAGGGATGGTATCTGGTCAAGGTCGTATCTCTGGATCAGATGCCCGCGGAAATCCGCACCGACGGCACCACTCCTGTTACTTACGGTCGTACGTATTATCCCAGCGTCCGGCTGGCGACGTCAGCTACTCCGGTGTCGACACGAGCCGGGCTGGAGACCGGCGGCATCGAGATCAAGCTTGTTCCCTCCCCGTTGCTGCACCTGAGCGGTACACTCTCCAACGTCCCGCCGGGCACGCGCAACATCAAGGTGACCCTTGCAGGAGATGATGGAGACCGTCCCCCGGATGTCCCGGCCGATCAGACCTTCACTGTCTGGAACCTGCCTGCGGGGCACTACCAATTGTTTGCCACCTGCTATGACGACCATAGCCAAGAACAGCTGTTTACTGCTCCCGCGGAAATCACTCTCACGAATGCCAGCGTCGAAGGCCTCAACCTGACCTTCCAGAAGCTATTTGAGTTGACCGGTCATGTGGACGTGGAAGGTAGCAACTCGGATGCCAAGAGCTCGTCCATCACGCTGCAAAGGCTGGGATCGGTCGGCGTTGCGCTGCACACCCCCATTGGAAGTGACGGCAGGTTCAAAATAGCGCGCGTTCGCCCGGGCCGTTACCACGTGATGTTGGACCTGGATAAGGGCTATTACTTGAAGACTGTGGGCCTGGGCATGACTGACTCCGACGATGGCGTCGTGGACTTGCGCGGCGGCTCTCCGCAGAACGATCTCACGCTCGTGGTTGGCCGCGGCGGTGCAGAAGTCTCCGGTGTGGTCCGTGACGCCAAAGGGCCGGCCGCGATGGTGAATGTTGCCTTGTTCTTCGATGACGAATACGGATTCGATCTGGTCACCGGCACGCTCACCGCTGCTGATGGCGCCTATGCATTTCATGGAATCGCGCCGGGCAAATACCACATTCTGGCGTACGACCCGCGCAGCGGCGCCGCGACATTGACCAGCGACTTCATAGCGCTGTTCGACAGCGTGACCGAGCACCTCGACGTCGCCAACGGAGACACGATCACCCAGGATCTGAAGCTGCTCCCCTGAGTGGCCGGAGTGCTTCCAGAGTTCCCCGGGCTTGGTCGCTCATCTATAATGGCGGCATAGGTTCCGACCACCTTCTGCCCTAAGGCATGCCGGGCGATTGTGGCGGCTTCTTGCTTAGGCAAGGACGAGGGTTTGGCGTGGAAACACCCGGACCTCCCGTATTTGGAAAGGAACCGGGGAGCCGTCTTCCTCTCTCCTGCCAGCTCACAAGACTGATATTCGCCGATGCGCCTTCGCGACAACCACGGCCGTTACATCACCGACCTCCGAGTCAGCATCACGGACCGTTGTAACTATCGCTGCGTCTACTGCCGGACGGGAAACGAAGGCGCTCAGTATTCCGAGCTGCCTTTCGCCGACTATCTGCGCCTGGTGCGCGTCTTCGTGAGCCTGGGGATCGAGAAGGTGCGGCTCACAGGTGGCGAGCCGCTGCTGCGCAAGGGCATTGTGGACTTCGTCCGTGGAGTCGCCGCGCTGCGCACGCTCGGTGGCCGCCGACCCGATATCGCGGTCACGACCAACGGCCATCTTCTCCCGGAAATGGCTGAACCGCTGAAGCAAGCTGGTCTCGCCCGCGCTACCGTCAGCATGGACGCGGTCGACCCGGAGAAGTTCGCGCGCATTACCCGGGTTCATAACGGATACGAAAACGTGCTGGCCGGGATTCGCGCGTCCAAGCGCGTAGGACTGGAGCCGGTCAAGGTCAACTGCGTGCTGCTGCGCGGTTTCAACGAGGACCAAATCGTCGATTTCGCTAAATTCTCGCGCGCGGAAGGTGTGATAGTGCGCTTCATCGAGTTTATGCCACTGGAGGAAGATCGGGTCTGGTCGCCCGGCATTGTTGTCACCATGGATGAGATCCTCGAGAAGCTCAAGCAGTTTCGTCCCGTGCGCCCGCTTCCGAACGCGCCCAGCGAGACCGCGCGACGTTTTACGTTTGACGACGGGGTTGGCGAGATCGGTATCATCGCGCCCGTGTCGCATCCATTCTGCGGACACTGCTCGCGCGTTCGCCTCACATCCGACGGCAAGATCCGCACTTGCCTCTTCTCTCTCGTCGACCACGACCTGGCTGGACGCATGCGGGCTGGGGCCGGCGACCAAGAACTTGCTGATTACGTTCGTACCGTGGTCGACCAGAAAGAAGCGCGTCATCATATTGGGGAAGCGGGATTTATCAAACCTTCGCGCAGCATGGTTCATATCGGGGGCTGATTTCCCCTGCGCGTCGGGGCCGGGCGTAGAACAATCCGCACATTCCCCAGTGCCGCAAGAATCTTCTCAGGCAATACGAATCCCCGCAGGTAACAAGAATCCCCCGCCGAACCTCGCTCGGAGAAGTGATAATAGGGCCGACTAACGAACTTTCGATCGAGGATCGGACGGGACAGGGATGAAACTCGCTGTGGATGTTGCCGGCCAAACCGACGTCGGATGCGTGCGCGCGAATAACGAAGACAACTTCGGTTACGATTCGCGGTATGGCATCTTTGTGCTTTGCGACGGCATGGGCGGCCAGGCTGCTGGCGAAGTCGCCAGCAAGATGGCTGTCGATACGCTCCTCGAGTATTTCCGCGCCGAGGTCCGGCCGGAGATGCCGCCTGAGAGGGCTCAGTCTTTAGAAGTTGGCATCGACAAGGACGTCACTGCCGCGATTGAGCCAGGAACCAGCAAGCTTCCCGCTCTGGTTTCCGCTGGATCAGGGTCTCTGGCCGATGCCATCCACCTGGCCAACACGAGAATCTACAACGCGGGCCAGACTGAAAACGGGCGGTCGGGCATGGGATCAACCATTGTGGCGGCCCTGTTGCGTGGCAACTCGCTGGCCATCGCCAATGTGGGCGACAGCCGCATCTACCTGATCCGCCAGGGCTCGATCGAGCAGCTCACCGAGGACCACTCCCTGGTGATGGAACAAGTCCGTCTCGGATACATTACGCGCGAGCAGGCCGAAACTTCGGATCTGCAAAACGTCATCCTGCGGGCGCTGGGTTCAGAAGCCGAGGTGCAGCCAGACGTTGAAGACCTGGTTGCCGTCAGCGGCGATCTGATCCTGCTGACTTCCGACGGTCTGACGCGTTATGTTCGCGATCAGGAAATCCTCGGGATTGTTACCACGTCCGCGAGTCTTCAAGGCGCGTGCGCCCAGCTGATCACAACTGCCAAGGACCGCGGCGGCGATGACAACGTGAGCTGTCTGCTGATCAGGACGGTCGAGCGGCCATGGTACAAGAAAATCTTTCACGCGTTTTCCGGAGGCCAAGAATGGCAAAACTCTATTTGAAATTTGATCAGTCGGTTCTGAAAGAGCTGCCGCTGACACAGACGGCCACCACCATCGGCCGGCTTCCCGACAATACTCTGCAGATCGATAACCTCGCCGTGTCCGGCCATCACGCCAAGATCTATTGGAGCGAGGGGCACTACGTGGTGGAAGACCTGGGTTCGCTCAATGGCACCTACGTCAACAACAAGCGCGTCGGTCAGGCGACGTTGATTCACGGCGACCAGGTGTTAATCGGCAAACACGTAGTGGAATTCAAGAATGAAGGATCAATGGCGCTGGGCGCTTCTCTTCCTAAGGCCGGTCCCGCGGCACCAAAGCTCGACGCCACGGTGGTTCTCGATACCCGGCGGGCTCAGGGAATGATCTCCGACAAGGGCGCGCCGGCCAACGTTGCGCGCTCCATCACTGGCGACAAGGTTCCTGGCAAAGAGCGTATTGCTGTGCTCACCGTGCTCGAGGGCAGGACGGACCAGACCAAATACGTACTCACCGGTAAGATGACCATGATCGGCAAGTCAGGCATGGCCACGGTAAAACTCAAAGGCTTCTTCGCGCCGGTCACCGCCGCCCTGATCAGTCGGCGTGACAACAAATATTTCGTGGCGCCCTCGGAGCGGAGAATCAAGCTCAAGATCAACGGCGAAGATTCACCCAACCAGCGCGAATTGAACCAGGGTGACGTGATCGAGGTCGGCAAATTCAAGGCGGTATTCAACTGGCAGGAGTAGGAGTGCGGAGCCGTGGCCGCAGATAGACGAGGATGAGCGTCGATAGAAGCGAGAGCTAACGAACTCCGCTAAATACTTCGCCTGATTTACTTGATCCGTTCCAGGATTACCAGAGTCCGGTCGTCTGAAGCCTCACCTTGTCCGGAGAAATGCTCCACAGCGCCCAAAGTGTCGCCGAGAGCTTCAGGGGCGAGCATGTATTCTTCCACGCGAGTGAGGCCGAACTCCTGACCTGCAGCATCTTCCGATTCGCTGATTCCGTCGGTGAGCACGCATAGGCGTGAGCCCACGTCCAGTTGGAGTTCAATGTGATGAAAGGCGGCATCTGCGATCAAGCCTACCGGCAGGTCACCGTCCGTGATGCGTACGGTTCGGCCGCTTTCGGCGACGATCGGCGGGACGTGCCCGCAGTTGACCAGTTCAAGTTTGCCGTCACGGTTGAGCTGCGCCGCCACCAGCGTCGCGTATTTCTGCCCGGCGACCCTGGAACACAAGAAGCGGTTAACCGCGGTCACGGCGTCCACCAACCGTGCGGCGCTTGAGATCTGGGCATAAAACATTCCGTGAATGACTGAAGCCAGCAGCGCCGCCGAGATTCCTTTGCCGGAGACGTCGGCCACCACGATGGTGGCAGCCTGCGGCGTGATGAACGCGTCAAAGAAATCGCCGCCGACTTCTTTGCAGGGAATGCTGCGCCCGCTGATCTTGGCAAAGTCACACAGCATCTCGGATTCCGAGATGAGGCTGCGTTGGATGGATGCCGCGATCTCCATCTCCTGTCGATATTGACGAGCCGAATGTTCGGCTTCCATCAGCCGCGCGCTTTCGAGGACCGCGGCGCATTCTCCGGCGAGCGCACGCAGAACGTCATGGCTTACGCCAGAAAGGTTTCGCGAAACCGAGCGGCTATCGAGGTAGAGAACGCCATCGACTCCTGGCGCTTGCGCGCCGGGGGCCACTCGCCGTTCGCGGAGCGGGATGGCGATGACCGTCTTCAACTCGTTGAGCATGATGCTCTGCCGCGCAGCCAGAGCACTCTGCTGCGTGGCGTCACCGGTGATGAATTCCGACGCGCCGCTCATGGCGTCGCGCACCACGGAGCGGGTGACGTTAGCGTCCTGGGAGAGTGTGGCGCCGGTCGAGTCCAGGCCGCAGGTCAGCGCGGTCTCTCCGTTTGCCTCCTTGAGATAGACGAACCCGCGCTCCGCCTTGGTGAGCCGCAACGCGTAATCCAACATGTTGCGCAGGACGTCCTTCACCACCACACCGCTGCTGAAAGTGCGGGCCGCTTCCAGGAACAGCGTCAGCTTCTCCATCTCGGAGCTGACCGACTCGGAAGAAAATTTTCGCAGCAGGACCTGCGTGGCGGTCGAGATCGGCGTGTCTTCCAGGAAGATCAGCTTGAGTCCGGAGACGCCCAGGGTGATCTCGTCGTTATTCTTCAGCTTGGTGCGTTGCGCCCGTTCGCCGTTCACGAAGGTACCGTGGCGGCTGCCGGCGTCGGTGATGAAGCACTCGCCCTCGGCTTGTTCCATGCGGGCGTGCAGGCGCGAAACCCGGAAGTCAGCGATGGCGGCGTCGCAATCTTCCGCGCGCCCGATGGTGAAGGGCCATTTCGAGATCGAGACGCGGCGGCGCTGGCCTCCGCTGTCGATTACCAGCACGAGTTCTCTTGGACGAATAGTGGCGGCGCTTGCCATTGGAGCGTAGTCTCCCGCAGATACCTTTCTTGGGAGTTTATCAGCCTGGGCGTTTCCTAGCATTGTGGCAGAAGCGGGACCTTATGCCAAATCGAAGGGCCGCGCTCGCAGTTGGCTTAAGATTTTTCTAAATTTTGGCCGATCGGAAAACCAAGGGCTTCGGAGGCGGCTCTTTCTTGGCTGAAAATCACCACGGCGGTGGCTGAAATCCACCAACTCTGATTTCGCTAACGCCCGTCTGCGCCATAAGTCCTGAATACTCAACACGAATCAAACGGTCGCAAATGGCATTCGATTTGTACACAGGATGGCAACGCGTGGTGGCGTCTCACAAGACAGCCACGAGCGGTCTTTCGAGCCGTTGCCGGTTTGGTGTGTGCATGTGGCGAGCACGATCAGACGTTCGCGAGAACGGGTGAAGTGTGGCGCTGCTGACGTTCCCAGTCCGGCTCGCTCAGGACAGGTTCCGGCGATGTTGACAGGCCACGGGGATGCACCTTCCACGTCGCCGCGAACCTCTCCTGAGGGAAACTCCTCAAGTGAAGCGACCCGTTCCCCCGCTTGCGGCTTGCTTTCGGCAGGCTTCCGGTCCCAGGTTTCACTGCTTCTTATGTGCGCGGGCAACGCGAATGTGAGTACCTGGAATCGAACAGAACCGCGACGCTTCCAGCGTGTCCTAAACACCTGCAAGTTCGGCGCGGGTACTCGTCCTTCGGGGAGGATACGGAATGAAATCCAGCTCACTCTACTTCACACTTGTATTATTTTGTCTGGCGGCGGCGGGAATCGCCCAGGCACGCGACATCGTTGTGCCGGCGGGAACGCTGATGTCGTGCACGCTCGACGAACCCAAATTCTCATCCGCCACTGTCAGTGTCGGCGATCCTTTTCTTTGCTATCCGCGGACCATGCAACAGTTTGGTCAAGTTGTCTTTCCGCGCGGTACCTACCTGGTAGGTCATCTTGAAGCCGACAAGGAACCCGGACACTTCGTGGGCAAGGGTTATCTGAAGTTGGCTTTTGACCGCATTGGCCTGCCGGCGAGCGACGTGCCGCTGACGGCCAAGGTCATTGCTGTTGCCGGCTACAACGTGGACAAACAAGGTAAGGTCATCGGCCACGGTCACGCCACGCGCGACGTCGTGGAGTGGATGCTGCCTCCGCTCTGGCCCTGGAAGGTCCTCACGCTACCTGCGCGCGGACCGCGTCCTACGCTCAAGGGCGAAGTTCGCGTGACCTTGCGCGTGATGGACGACATCATCGTGCCCCAGCCGACAACGCCCGGCTGGCGCCGCTTCGGCGAGCAACCCAGCTCCTTCCCTATGCCCAGATCCCAGGCCATACCGCAACCGAGGGCGGTAGCCGCGGTGAGCTATCAACCGGCGGCGCCGGTAGCCAGTGGCCTTAACGACGAAGCTGCTTACTCCATTCCCGCAGATTTGGTCCCCGATACCCAACCGGTCTTCGTTGCTGCGGCGGTTTCCGGCTGCCAGGCGGACCCGGCCATAACAACGACGGCGCAGATGGTCGCGACTCCCCCCGTCCTAACCCCGGTAGCAGTGAGAGCTCTAGTGACTCCCGCGTCGATGCCGGCTCCCGAGTCTGCGGAGGCTTATCCGTCTCCTCGCGCCGCGTGGGCACCGAATGTGACGCTGTTCGCCCTGGCTGATGGCACAGTTTTTCCTGCCACCCAGTACTGGCGTGACCAAGACCAGCTCTGGTACGTCTCTGACGGCGACAAGGGCACGGTGGCCTTGCGCGATATCGACTGGAGCGCGACGACCAAGCTCAATACCGCGCGCAATGTGCGCGTGGTGTTGCGTAACGCGCCCGTGGAAAACTAGCCCGGGCACGTAATCGTGGGGCGCGGTGCTCCAGCTCAGCACCGGCGCCCTTATTAGATCTGTGATCTTTCTCAATGCTGTTCCTCCCAACCCCCAACGTGTCTCGCTCATGGCGCGTTGGGGCTTTTTGTATCCGCGCGGCAGGACAGATTCTCGGAATCTCTCGGCTCCTCCTTGCCCGCCGGCTCTCCCTTAGTAACTCGAGATGGTAACTATAGGCAGCTTCGGTTCGATCCTAGGTGTCCAGACGGCCCAAGCAGCTCGGGCATAAATTACTCGAACTTTCCCTGGGTGATCTGCGTAGCACCAGTTGGAAAGGACGAGGAATTCCTATGCCCAAAGATCTAACCTGTCGGCCACCGTTTTTGCGGGGCCCTTTGGCAATCGTCGGGATAGTGACGATCGTCGCGATAGTAGTCCTGGCGGGAGCCTTCGCTACCCCGGCCGGAGCTCTGCCCGACCGGCTCAAGGTTGTTCAAATGGGTGGCGACATCGACTACCCCGATGTGCCCGACGGCGGCACGTTCAAAACCATGGGGGGCAACATCCACATAGGTAAGGTGCACAACGACGTCGACCTTACCACCATGGGCGGCAATGTTGAGATCGATTCCGCCGATGCGTCGGTCAAGGCCACAACCATGGGCGGCAACATCGAAGCTACCTTGGTCCGGGGCCCATCTCCCGCCGAGCACGACATCACGCTCTCGAGCTTGGGCGGCGAGATCATTCTGACTGTCCCCAAGGACTACCCCATGACCATCAACGTCGAACTGGCCTACACCAAGAGCAACGACAAGAGCTTCAAGATCACAGACAATCTAGGTCTCGAGCAGAGTGCCAGCAAAGAGTGGGACAACTGGCACGGCACGGCACGCAAATACCTCTATGCCAAGGGACGCATCGGCAACGGTCAGAATCAGGTCACTATCAAGACGATTAACGGTGACGTCACGATCAAGGGAGAGCGCTCGCAGCTCTGAGAGATCAGGCTTACGATCCGCGGGGAACCTGAGGATGACTGTTCCCCGAGTCGACCGCAATCCGTTTGGATTGAGAAATCCCGAGAACGCTCCCTTGGCCATGCCGACACCAGGTGTTCTCTCCCTGCAGCGTGTGCTAGGCTTTTCGTGGAGACGCGACGGCTTCTGTTGCAGGTTCGTGTATATTCTCGCGAGCTGATCCGGCACGCTCTGGGTCGGTGTAACCGGTTCTTATGACCAGCGCCTTGGGCCGCAGGTCTTAGGACGAAAGCTACCAGGATGTGCAGCCAGCGATCGGCCGTGAAAAGCAAGTCAAAGAGTTGGCGCGCGAAAACAGGATCACACTGATCGAGCGGAGCGTTTCTACCGCCAACATATTGAGGCAGGAATGGAATTCACCGCGAACATACCTATCGGCGCCAGCGCCAGCAAATCCGTGATCGTCACACGGGAGATGACCGTAGCCCACTTTCATCCCGACATGCCTGAGGTCTATGGTACGCCCATGATGATCTACCTGATGGAAGTCGCTGCCGCCGATGCGATCGAGAAATACCTGCCAGCGGGATGGGCGTCGGTGGGAGCGTTGGTGAATGTGAGACACTTGGCCGCTACGCCGGTTGGATTCACGATCACGGCGCGAGCGGAAGTCTCCGCCGTCAGCGAGCGCCAGGTTAGTTTCGCGGTCGAAGCCCACGACGGGACAGAGAAGGTCGGAGAGGGAACCCACGTCCGGGGAATCATCAACCTGGAACGCTTCCAAGCCCGGTTCAAGGCTAAGGCCAACCAGCCGTCCGGCTAGGGTCTTAGAGCGTATCTCCAGCGGCTATCCTGCGCTAAACTATCGCGTCCAAGAAAATCAGTCGGCAAGAAGACCCTAACAGTCAGCCATTAGCCAAATCTAACCACTTAGAGAGTCCTTTATGAGAATCTACGTTCGCTCCTGTTTCACAGCTCTGGTTCTGATCTCGACCGCGGTCTTCGCGCAAAATGCAGGACCGTCCGCTGGTGCCGGCGCGCCGCCGGCTAGCGACAAGCCCATCACCGCGCTGCCTTACACGCCCAGCCTCGATTTGTCGGCGATGGACAAGTCCGCTGATCCCTGCGTGGATTTTTACCAGTACACCTGTGGCGGCTGGATGAAGAACAATCCCATCCCGCCGGACCAGGCGGGATGGAGCGTCTACGGAAAACTGGCCCAGGACAATCAGCGCTTCCTTTGGGGAATTCTCGACGACCTGTCCCGGAAGACTTCGGGTCGCACCCCTAACCAGCAAAAGCTGGGAGACTACTTCGGAGCGTGCATGAATGAGTCGGCGGTAGAGAAGCTGGGCGCGGCGCCGCTCAAGCCGCAATTGGATGCGATCGCCGCCGTCAAGACCAAGAAGGATCTTGCGGCGCTGCTGGCCCAGCAACATTTATCGAACGCTACGGGCGGATTGTTCTTCAATTTCGGCTCGGATCAGGATTTCTCTGATGCCAACCAGGTGATCGCTTTCGCCGAGGCCGGTGGCCTGGGCCTTCCTGACCGCGATTACTACACCAAGACGGAGGCTAAGTCTGAGGAGCTGCGGGAGAAGTATGTGGCTCATGTCGAGCGCATGCTGCAACTGCTTGGCGACTCACCGGACGTCGCCAAAAAAGAAGCGGCGACCATCATGCGCATGGAGACGGCCTTGGCTCAGTCACAGCTGACTCGAGTCGAGCAGCGGGATCCCCACAATCTGTTTCACAAGATGGACCGCAAAGGGCTCCAGGGCCTGACCCCTGATTTCGATTGGGACACCTACCTCAAGGCGACGGGTCTAGCCGGCGTGGACGCTTTCAACGTCACTCAGCCCAAGTTCTACCAGGAGCTGGACAAGCAGCTCAAAGACAACAGTCTCGACGACATCAAGGTGTATCTGCGTTGGCACATTGTCAGCGCCAACGCTCAGTATCTGTCCTCGCCATTCGTGAAGGAGAATTTTGATTTCTACAGCCACACCCTGCGCGGCGTGGAGCAGCAGCCTCCGCGGTGGAAGCGCTGCGTCCGGCTGGTGGATCGCGAGCTGGGCGAAGCTTTGGGACAAGAATTCGTCAGCCGCACCTTCACCGGCGATACCAAAAAGAACGCGCTGGAGATGACCCAGCAGATCGAACAGGCGATGCAGCAAGACATCGAGCATCTAGCCTGGATGGGACCGGAGACCAAGAAACAGGCGCTCGAGAAACTACACAGCGTGATGAACAAGATCGGCTATCCCGACAAGTGGCGCGATTACAGCGCGGTCGTGATTCGTCCCGATGATTTTCTGGGCAACGTCGAGCGCTCGATCGCGTTTGAATCGCACCGCGAGCTCAACAAGATCGGCAAGCCGCTGGATCGCGGAGAGTGGGGCATGACGCCGCCCACCGTGAACGCTTACTACAACCCGCAGATGAACGACATCAATTTTCCCGCCGGCGTGCTGCAGCCGCCGCTTTACGATCCCAAGCTCGACGATGCGCCCAATTACGGCAACACCGGCGGGACCATCGGCCACGAACTGACCCATGGTTTTGACGATGAAGGCCGCCAGTTTGATGCTAAGGGCAACCTGCGCGACTGGTGGACCAAAGATGATTCCGCGCAGTTCGAGAAGCGCGCGCAATGCATCGTGGACCAGTACGCGCAGTACGTTATCGTGGACGACATCAAGATCAACAGCAAGTTGACCGAAGGCGAAGACGTAGCCGATCTCGGTGGACTGATCCTGGCTTATATGGCCTGGAAAGTTCAGACTCAAGGCCAGAAACTCGAAGACCGCGACAACTTTACGCCCGACCAGCGCTTCTTCATTGGCTATGCCCAGTGGGCGTGCGAAAACGATCGTCCTGAGAATCTGCGCGCCAGTGCGATCACCAACCCGCACTCGCCAGGAAAGTACAGGGTCAACGGGTTAGTCATCAACATGCCGGAATTTCAGACCGCGTTCGGCTGCAAAGCTGGCCAGCCGATGGTGCGCGAGAACCGTTGCCGTGTTTGGTAAAGCCCTGGCATCCGAGGATCCCAACCCTAGCAATGTTCGCTGCTATGGGTGGGATCCCGTAAGGAATGTGAGCTTATTCAGGCTAACCGCACTTTCCATTTCGGTGCATTGGGCAGCCCTTTGTTATTTTTAGGTTGAAATACCGTTTAGAAGGCATCACAATTCCTAAACCATTCATCCAGGGAAAGCCCCGGTATCGCCGGGAGAGGAAAACCTTCCTTGGACTACCAACGCGGGAACGAAACCATCCTTCTTGTTGAAGACGAGGAGTTGTTACGCCACGTTGTGGTGGATATGCTCGGGCAGCTTGGTTATCGTGTGCTCGGAGCCACAAATGGAAAGGAAGCGCTGGCGCTCGCAGAGAAATTCTCCGGGAAGATCGACGTCTTGGTCACCGATGTCCTGCTACCTGAATTACCCGGACCCCAGCTGGCGCATTCGCTTCGCAGCTCCCGTCCCAACCTGCGCGTGATCTTCGTTTCTGGCGGTACCGACGTGGACGATGCGCTGGCGGAGAAGGACCCGCTCTTGCACAAGCCCTTCACCATCAAGATGCTTTCGGCTAAATTGCGCGAGGTACTGCAGAATTAGCTCGCCGCTAAGATGTGTGGTTTTGACGACAAGAAACGCGTGCCGAGACACAGTGATCTTTGTGATCGTTGATTATCTCCAGCCGAATCAATAGCATGCCCCTTGGCATCTACGGTGCACTGCTTCCGCTCGATAGCAACTAGGGGGGAGGCAGGTCATGGTTCGCCGCGATCAACCCTATACCGATCGCAAAGACGACACCAGGGTCACGTCATTGTTCATCTGGGCGGTGATTTGGATCGCGGCGCTGTTCGCGATGCTGCCTCACTGAGCCGAAACCGGCAGCCGCGACGGTCATGGGGTGCACGATAGCTCCTGCGCATCGTGAAAGTTTTTCGAACATTAATTTTCAAAGAAATATCACAAACTTCACGCAAACTTTGTCGAGTTGCCCTTGCTTTTCAGTACGCAGTTGGATTCTAATTGGAGTCCCTGCCAATTACCGCGCCCAGCCAGTGCGGATTCCAGATTGTGTGTTTGCGTAGCTTCCAACAACCGGCCGTTTTGTCCCTGTAACGGCCACCGGAGTTTCTCGGCTCCAAGCCAGCCGGGTTCCGAGGGACGAGGTATTAGCTCATGCTCTCCAAGTGCGCTAACCCATCCTGTTCCAAGCAGTTGATCTACCTTCGCGAAGGTAAGATTTTCGTGATGGAGCATTCCATCCATCCCAAACTATGGCCACAGGGCCCGATCCCGGCGAGGACCGCCACACGCCTTGAGCATTTTTGGCTGTGCGGGCGGTGCTCAGAGAATCTCACCCTCGTCTATAACGGGGAGCACGGTGTGGAAGTCGTCGCCAAACCGTCGAAGCTGCCTCAGGCACGGCAGGCCGCGGCTTCCTGAGTCGAGGGATGATGTGAAAGTCAGACGCGGTATTTGCGGCTGAGCGCGTACCAGCGGACCCGGAGCGCGTCCCATCCCATGCGGGTGCCATCGCGCCAGACGCGCAAACGCGATCCGTCATCGTGTCCCCAGCGCACCGGGATTTCAGCGACCTTGAATCCCTGACGATGGGCTAGATACAGAATCTCCGGATCGAATCCCCAACGC
The DNA here is from genome assembly GCA_036522035.1 of Terriglobales bacterium. Taxonomy (GTDB): domain Bacteria; phylum Acidobacteriota; class Terriglobia; order Terriglobales; family Acidobacteriaceae; genus Angelobacter. The sequence continues at coordinate 29,198 of DATDGP010000271.1, read as the reverse complement.
ATGACCCGTTGTAGGGGAAAAATCTTCCCTGCCGCCGGGCGAGTAAACGCTTTGAAGCCGCATTGCGTGTCCTCAAAAGGCATGGAAAGGAGGATCTGCAGGAACTTGTGATACAGGCGCGAGAGAATCTGACGCTTCAGGGACTGGCGCTGAAACTGGAGCGACGGATCCATCCAGCGCGAACCGATGGCCACGTCGGCGCCTGAAGCGATCGCGGAAAACAGCTTCTCGGCTTCCGTGATGGGCGACGAAAGATCAGCGTCAGTAAAAAGAAGAATGCTGCCCTTTGCCTGCAACATGCCGTTGCGGACGGAGTAGCCTTTGCCGCGGTTACCGGGATTGCGGATGATGCGCAGGGCAGGATGGCTGGCAGCATACTTTTCCGCGATTTCCAAAGTCTGGTCGCTGGAACCGTCATCCACCACGACGACTTCCGCATTCCAGTGCTGGCGGTCGATGTGATCCAGGATCTCTCCGAGAGTGGCGCCGATGCGCGCGCCTTCATTGTAAGCAGGAACGATGATGCTGTATTCGGGCGGCTGGGTTTCCAGGTGCGTGCGGAGCGAAGATTCGGTCCCGACCCCGCTCATGCGGCCTGTTCTTTTTTCCTCAGCATGGAGAAGAATTCCGGCACGAGCTCGGGGTCCCAGAGGCCCTTGCGGGCTTCTTCGATCATGGTGCGCTGCGCTTCCTCGTGGGTAAGGGCGGGCTTGTAAGGCCGGGCGATGCGCAATGCGTCATATACGTCAACCACCTGCAGCACACGCGCCAGCAGAGGAATGTTGTAGTGGGCCAGGCTGTCCGGATAGCCGGTGCCGTCCCAGTGTTCATGGTGATGGCGGATGATCGGCAGCACGCTGCGGAAGGAGCGCAACGGCCGGCAGATGGATTCGCCGATCACCGGGTGCTGCTTCATCAACCCCCACTCTTCTGGTGTGAGGCTGGTGCCCTTTTTGAGGATTTCGTCGGGAATCGAAACTTTCCCCAGATCGTGCAGGTAGCCCCCGCGCTTCAAGGCGATAATCGCGTCTCCGTCGAGACCGATATGCACCCCCAGGTCGGCCGCGTATTGCGACAGCCGCTCACAATGATTGCCGGTGTACGGGTCGCGGGCTTCTATTCCCAGAGCCAGCGCCACCAGCACCGACTCTGCGTTTTCCAACTCATCGGTGAATTCTTTAAGCTTGAGGAGGGATTTGACGCGGGCAAAAAGCTCTTCCGGATACAAAGGCTTGCTCAAGAAATCGTCGGCACCGGCTTCAATACCGCGCACGCGGTCTTCGCGATCAGTCAAGCCGGTGATCAGCACCACAGGAATGAGGCGGGTGAAGGGATCTTCCTTCAACTCGCGACAAAGTTCGTATCCAGATTTTCCCGGCATCACCACGTCGAGCAGCACCAGGTCCGGCTTCTCGGTGTGGACCAGCTCTTCGGCTTCGCTGGCTTCGGTCGCAGTCACGATATCGTAGCCGCGCGAAGACAACAGCTCGCGCAGCAGAAGAAGCGTATCCACTTTATCGTCGACTAACAGGATCTTAGGAGCCCTCGGCTTTATCCGCTGCTGTTCTCTCTCGGAGAGCAACGCCATTGGAACATGAGAAGGGACGGAAAGGTTGAGGGTTGCATCGAGCTTGGGTTCCGACGCCGGGCTCTTTTTCATAGAGAACTTCTCAGCAATCCAGTCGTACGAGCTGGCTTTTTTGCTGGGGAGAGAAGTGCCCCAATCTTAATGCTGGTGGCCGAAAAAAGCAAAGCGCAATGGTAGTTTCACCAGCGCAACGAGGTTCTATAATTACTTTCACCAAATGAACGACAAGTAAGCCTGACGATGAAAACACTCGAACAGTACTTGGCAGATGCAGCCGTCGCCCACGGACATCTGTGCGCTGGACAGGTGTTGGGCGTGCGGCTAGCGATGCTGGGCCTACGCAAGCTGGGCCTGGAAGATCCGCAAGGTGCTGACCGTAAGCGCATCGTGACCTTCGTGGAGATCGATCGCTGCGCCACCGACGCGGTCATGGTGGTAACTGGCTGCCGCCTGGGCAAGCGCGCTCTGAAGTTTCGCGATTGGGGAAAAATGGCCGCGACCTTCGTCGACGTCGACACGGGAAAGGCCGTTCGCGTGGTGGCCAAGGAATCCTCGAAGGACCTGGCCCGCAGCTTGCATCCCGAAATCGTCGACAAGAACAAACAACAGATGCTTGCCTACCGGGAGATGACGGATGACCAGATGTTCCACAGCCAATGGGTGCACGTGGAGCTGCCCGCCGAGGAGTTTCCCGGATACAAAGGCGAGCGTGTGGTGTGTGAGCGCTGCGGCGAAGGCGTCAATTTCCGCCGCGAGGTGCGTCGCGGAGGCAAAGTCTTGTGCCGTGCTTGTGCCGGGGAGCGCTATTACGAACCTATCGTCTAGGGTTGGTCATATGCGCTGGGCCCGTGCCCAACAAGATCGCTGGAACCTTGGCCCCAACCCGTGCGTAAACCTAATAGGGGGACGTGAGTCCGCACCAAAATCAAGGTTCCTGGTTGCAGACGGCGCCGCCTGAGACGCTGCTTGTGACTTCTTAGGACAGCTACGGAGGAGACTATGAACATCAGGAGATTTGCGATAGCCGCGGCGGCGTTTCTGGCTCTGATGGGGCTGGGTGGATGCCGCGTTCATTCGGATCACGGTGACAAGGATGTTGACATCCGCACTCCTCTGGGCTCGATCAGCGTGCACAAAGGCGGCAGTGATCCCAAGGCGACCGGCCTGTCCCTATATCCCGGTGCCCAGATCAAACCGGACCTCGAAGACCGCGATGGCGGCGCCAACGTTGACATCTCCAGCTCGTTCTTTGGACTTAAGGTCGTTGCCCTGAAATACCAGAGCAACGACTCGCCGGAAAAAGTGCTCAGTTTCTACAAGAAGGACATGGCTAAATATGGCAATGTGATCGATTGCACGGGAGGGTTTACGCTGACTTTCCATCGCCACTCGGAAGATTCTGAAGTCAGTTGCGACCATTACCAGCAGGGTGGGCACCGCTACCACGAAGCTTTGAAAGTGGGCACCGACTACAACCAGCGCATTGTGGCCATTCGTCCCAGTGGCGACGGGTCTGAATTTGCCCTGGTTTACGTAAAGGCTTGGGACGAGAAAACCACGATGTGAGCGGAGGGCGCAGGCAATCTCTCGGAGCCGGCTAGGCTCTCCGCGACGAGGATTGCCATGACCTCGGCGGCTCCTGTAACGTGAAAAGGTGGAATGCCTCTGCTATCGCTGCGGGAGCCATATTGCCGATCAGACGGCTTACTGTCCTTCCTGTGGAGCTCCTCAGATACGCGTCGCCTCCCGTGAAGTGGCGGAGGTAGAGTTTCAGGAAGCGACAGCACCTCCTCCGCCGTCTGTTCACCCCGCGCCAGCTCCGCCCGTGCTCTTGCGCGTCGGTCAGCAACCCGGGAAGATTCATTGGAAAACCTTCTTGCGCACCGCCGTGCCCTTGGCGGCGATAGTCGGGCTCTTCACCGGGGCCAACGTGCTTGTGGCCTGGTTGTTTCTGCTGCCAGGCAGCGTGATGTTTGCCATCTATATGTACCGACGTCGGTGGCCAGCTCTGCTGAAGCCGTTCGAAGGGGCCAAACTGGGAGCTTGCACTGGGTTGGCGAGCTTCGGATTCTTTGCCATTGTGATCACAATCAAGGTGATCACAGATCCCGCGGAATACCGCCATATGGTCGCTCAAGCCATACAGGACGCGTTGGCTCGTAATCCCACTCCTGAGGCCCAGCAAATGGTCCAGAGTCTGTTTAGCGGAACGACCGGAGTCGTGCTCATTTCGGCCATGGGGATGGCGCTAGTTCTGGCATTCCTGTTGGTGATCGGAAGCGTGAGTGGAGCTCTGGCAGCGAGGTTTTCCAGACAAAAAGCGCCCTAAGTTTGGCGCAAAATGGCCGCATCAGCTATGATGCGTGAGATTATGACTGCCGGCACGCCGTCCCGTATGCCTAATCTACGCGAAAAAGGACGCATGATGTCCGCGTCGGAAATCGAGCGCACCCTGGTCCGTCTGGCCCATGAGATCGTAGAAAAAAACAACGGTGTGGACGACCTCACCCTGGTGGGCATCAAGCGCCGTGGCGTGCCCTTGGCTTTGCGACTGGGAAAGTTGATCCAGCAGATCGAGAAGCGGCCGGTGTCAGTAGGCACGCTCGATATCACGCTGTACCGCGACGATCTCTCCACTGTCGGCGCTAGCCCGGTGATTCAGAAGACGCCGCTAGGGGTCGAGATCGGACACCAGAACGTGATCCTGGTCGACGACGTTCTTTACACCGGACGCACCATCCGCGCCGCCATGGATGCATTGTTCGACCACGGCCGGCCGCGCCGCGTCCAGCTCTGTGTGCTGATCGACCGTGGGCATCGTGAACTGCCGATTGAAGCCGCTTTCGTCGGCCGCACGGTACACACGACGGATAACGAGATCGTTGAAGTCAGGCTTTCTGAGATCGATCAGGAAGAGCAAGTCATGCTGGTGGAGCGTACCGCATAGCTAAGACGACGCGAACTCGTTCTCTGCTCGGCCTCGAGCACCTCACTGCAGACGAAATCACTTCTTTTCTCAAGCTGGCACGCAGGATGCATAACAGCAATCCGCGTCCCCTGCTTCGCGGCAAACGGATTGCACTGCTGTTCTACGAGCCGTCGACTCGTACGCGCGTCTCCTTTGAGTTCGCCGCGAAAATACTGGGTACGGATACATCAGTGATCAGCGCGGCTTCCTCTAGCATCGAAAAAGGCGAGACGCTGGCGGACACCGGAAAGACCTTGCAAGCGCTCGGCGCGGACTGCATCGTGGTGCGGCATCCATGTTCCGGCGCGCCCAACGTGCTGGCCAACAACCTGCGCATACCCATCATCAACGCCGGCGATGGCATGCACGAACACCCTTCCCAAGGCTTGCTCGACGCCTACACCATGCTGCGTCACAAGAAATCCCTGAAGGGCCTGCGAGTGACGATGGTGGGCGATATCCAGCACAGCCGCGTGGTGCGATCGAACGTTCATCTGCTTTCCCGCTTTGGCGCCGAGATCGTGCTCTGCGGTCCGCCGGAACTTCTGCCGGAGACGGCGGCCGGTTTGGCGCCGCGCGTCAAGGTCACGCGACACATGGAAGAGGCTGTCCGCAAGACCGACGTCATCATGATGCTGCGTGTGCAAAAAGAACGGCTCGCCGGATTGAAACTCAACGTCGGACGATACGTCGCGCAGTATCAACTTACGGCGGAACGGCTGAAGTTAGCCAGGAGCGATGCCATCGTGATGCATCCCGGGCCGATGATCCGCGGTATGGAGATCCAGAGCGAAGTCGCTGATTCGCCGCAAGCGGTCATCGAGGAGCAAGTGCACAACGGCGTGTATGTGAGAATGGCAATCTTGACCGTCTGCATGGGGTTAGGATGAATGAGCGCGAATCAACGTGAAATGAACAGGAAAGAAAACATCCGGATCAACCGCAGATGAACGGCGGAAGATAAGAAGGCTTAGGTTGGAGAATGAAAGGAAAGGATTGATCGTTCATCAGCGTTCGTCCGTGGTTTAGGGTTTGTCTTGATGACGTCCACTCTTTCAATCCGCAACAGTTACCTCATCGATCCCTCCCAGAGACTGGAGGGCAAATACGATCTCCTGCTCAAGGACGGACGAGTTGCCGAGATCGCGCCCACCGGCAAGCTGCGCGGCAGAGCAGACGAAAATCTCGACGCTCGTGGCCTTACGGTGGTCCCGGGGTTGATCGATCTTCACGTTCACCTGCGAGAGCCCGGACAGTCGAACAAAGAGACCATCGGCAGCGGGACTCTGGCAGCGGCGGCCGGGGGCTTCACCTCCGTGTGCACCATGCCCAACACCCTGCCCGTCAACGATGCACCGGAAATCACGCGCTGGATCCAGGATCCCGCGCGCGGGGCGCACGTAAACGTCTTTCCCATCGCGGCTGCGACGGTTGGCAGCAAGGGCCAACAGCTTACCGATTTCGCCGCTCTTCAGCGCGCGGGGGCGGTTGCGGTGACCGACGACGGACATCCCATTCTCAACGAGCAGATCATGCGGACCGCGCTGCTCGGCGCCGGCAAGCTGCGTATGCCGGTGGTGCAACACGCGGAAGATACCCGCATGACCGCGGGGGCTGCGATGAACTCGGGATTGACGGCGTTCCGGCTGGGTTTGCGTGGCTGGCCTCCCGAGGCTGAATCATTGCTGGTGGAACGTGACATCTCGCTCGCCGCCGAGACTCGCGGACATTATCATGTTGCCCATCTTTCGACGGCAGCAGCACTGAAGACCGTTCGCAAGGCCAAGCGCGATCATCTGCAGGTGACGTGCGAAGTTACGCCTCACCATTTCGCCCTCATCGACGAGGATGTGGGCGAGTACAACACGAACTTCAAGATGAACCCGCCGCTGCGCTCGCGCAGTGATCGCGATGCCCTCATTGCCGGACTCGCCGATGGCTCCGTGGATTGCATTGCCACCGATCATGCGCCCCATGCGTTCAACGAGAAAAACCAGGAGTTCGACCGGGCACCCTTCGGAATCACAGGTCTGGAAACGGCGCTGGGGCTTTCGATTTTGATCCTGCACGTCCGCAATAAGATCCCGCTACGCCGGATCGTCGAGCTGCTTTCTACGAATCCGGCTCGGGTCATGAACCTCGAAGGCCGAGGCACACTCGCCCGTGGCGCGCACGCTGATGTTACGGTCGTCGACCCGGGGAAAAAGTGGACCTTTCAAGCCGCTCAGTCGCACTCGAAATCGAAGAACTCGCCCTTTGACGGCTGGCAGCTACAGGGCAAAGTCGTGGCCACGGTGGTCGGCGGCCGGATCGTCGAGTCCTAACGCCGGCTTCCTTAAATCGGAAGCTCCAAGACAGGTACTCTCTTGGGCAACAATTTTCCTGTTGACAGTTCGCCTTTTATTCGCAAATAATTCGCCTATGGCCATCACTAAACGGCAGCGGCAGGTCTACGATTTCATCCACGGGTTTGTGCAAAAGAACGGTTACTCACCTTCGTTTGAAGAAATTGGCGACGGGCTGGGGTTAAGCTCTCTGGCCACGGTGCACAAGCACATCTCCAACCTGGAGAAAAAAGGGCTGCTTAAGCGCGACTACAACCGCAGCCGCTCCATTGACGTTCTTCCGGTGCGCGGCCTATTTAAACGGCAGGCGAAAGCTCCTTCCGAGATTACGTTGCCGCTTCTGGGCCGCATCGCCGCCGGCCAGCCGATCGAAGCAGTGGAGAACCCGGAGACCATCTCTCTCGGGGATATCACCCGCTCCAAAGATGTCTTTGTCCTGCAGGTCAAGGGCGAGAGCATGAAAGATGAGCACATCGTCGATGGCGATTACGTTTTAGTAGAGAAGACTGAGTCTGCTCGCGATGGCGAGATCGTCGTCGCATTGGTCGAAGGCACCGACGCCACGCTGAAACGGCTCTATCGACAAGGTATGGACATTCGGTTGCAGCCTTCCAACGCGGGCATGAAGCCGATTGTGGTTCCTGCCAAGTCGGTCGAGGTGCAAGGCCGGGTGATCGGCGTGCTCAGGAAGTATTAGCGCTCATCGCTGCTAACGTGGGTGTACTCTCGCACCCGCAAAAAGAGCCCGGCACGAGCCGGGCCGCCGATTTCTTGTGAACGAGGGTTACTGGCCTACGTGTTTGTTCAGGGCCTTTTCAATGGTTTCGCGAGGTACGTAACCCACGATCTGGTCCTGCACTTGGCCGTTCTTGAAGATCAGCAGCGTGGGAATGCCACGAACGCCATAACGCTGCGGTGTCGCCGGGCTGGCATCCACATCCATCTTTCCTACCTTGACTTTGCCCTGGTACGCTGCCGCCACTTCGTCGACGATCGGCGCCAGAGCCTTGCACGGACCACACCATGCTGCCCAGAAATCAACCATGACCGGCTGATCGCTCTTTAGCACCATCTGATCAAAGTTGTTGTCCGTTACTTCCAAAATTCCGTTGCTCGCCATTAATTCTCCTGCCCTTGTGGTTTTAATTTTCCGTCGCCATGCCGGGAAGAACTAACTATCCTAGCAGACATTAGATGAGACTGGCGCGACCAGGATGCAGGCGTATTAAGGTCATTATTCCACATGAAGATACCTGTTCTCTTCGGTTCTCTTCGCAGCGTGGCAGGCGGTTTCAGAGGTTACTAAAGTGACGTTGGACGGCAGGCAATCTGCACCTACACTCGCTCTCGGTGGTAAAGGCGGTTCTGGGGGAGGACTGCCTGGCGTCCTGCGGCTTTGTCGCAGGACGCTCGCCTTTTGGGGGACTCTTTGTTCTCAAACCTGTTCCAAAATCTCGAGCCCGCGTTGGTTCTGGGGTGAGAGATATGGTAGCGTGTACCATCTTTCGATCCAGTCACCCCGGTGAATCCACGCCGTCCTTCTCAGGTGTTATCCTCATACGTTAGGCTCTGCACGGCCAAACCGGCAGGGAACGTGGTCTTTTTTTCAGTCGGAATCATCGAGATGAGTCTTCAAAGCACAGAATTACAAGCGGGCGAACTCCAGTCATTAGAGCGGATGCGCGTGTTCGACGAGTTTCGCCGCTGGGGCTATCTGGACGCGAACCTCTACCCCTTTGGTGGTCCTATTGCCGGAGGCTATGCCGAAATCCGCAACCTTCGCGGGTCCGCCGCCGCCGAAGCGCGGCGGATTTACTGCGGCAGCATCGGCGCGGAGTTCATGCACCTGCCTCAGGCGGAGCGGCGCGAGTGGGTGCAAGAGCAGATGGAATCCCCCGAGTCCCCGCTGTTGGACCGGCGCTGGCTGGCCGAACGACTGATGCAGGCCGATCTGTTCGAGCAGATCCTGCAGACGCGGTACCTCGGTACCAAGCGTTACTCGGGCGAAGGCGCGACTGCACAGATTCCGCTGCTGGACGCGGTGCTCGAAACCAGCGCTGCTCTGGGAGCAAATACCTCTGTCGTGGCCATGAGCCACCGCGGTCGGCTAACGGTGATGACGCTCATCGTCGGCATTCCACCGGAGAACATTTTTGCCGAATTTGAAGACGTTGATCCCCGCAGCGTTCTCGGCGGCGGGGACGTGAAATACCATCAGGGCGCCACCGGCCAATACACGACACGTGACGGCAAGACGCTGCGCATGCACCTGGTCTCGAACCCCAGCCATCTGGAGGCCGTGGACCCGGTGGCCCTCGGCCGCACGCGCGCCAAACAGGTTCACGCTGGCGCCGATGGCGAGCGTGAGGTCATTCCTGTGATCTTGCACGGCGACGCGGCCTTCGCCGGGCAGGGGATTTGGGCGGAAACCCTGAACTTCGCAGGCCTGCGAGGCTATTCGGTTGGTGGCGCGGTTCACATTATTGTCAACAATATGATCGGTTTCACCACCAACCCCTCGGAGCTACACACCTCGCGCTTCTCTTCCGACCTGGCCAAGCGCCAGTCGATTCCGGTCTTCCACGTCAACGGTGAAGACCCAGAGGCGGTGCTGCGAGTCGCCAAGATGGCTGTTGAATACCGCTACCGCTTTGGGAGCGACGTAGTTATCGACATGATCGGCTATCGTCGCCACGGCCACAGCGAGGTTGATGATCCCACCATCACCCAGCCGCTCTTGTACAAGAAGATCAACGCGCATCCGCCGCTGTTCGAAATCTACGCAGAGAAGAATAAGATCGATATCACAGACGCGGCTTCGCGTTTCCGCGCCCAGATTGACGCGGCTTACGACAAAGCCGGCAACATGCAGAAGTCGCCGGTGCTGCGCATCCTGCCTTCGTATTGGGATAAGTATTTCGGCGGACGTTACCGCCCTGACTTCGAAGTGCCCACAGCGGTCGATGAGATCAGTCTGCGTCGTCTCACCGAGAAGCTCACCACTTACCCGGAAGGTTTCTCCATCCATCCCAAGGTCAAGAAGCTGCTGGAGCAGCGCGAGAAGATGGGCACGGGCAAGATGCCGCTCGACTACGGCATGGCCGAAGCTCTGGCTTTCGGTTCACTGTTGGTGGAAGGAATCCCGGTGCGGCTTTCCGGGCAGGACAGCCGTCGCGGAACCTTCAACCAGCGCCACTCTGTGCTCATCGATACCGACAACGAGCAGGAGTACGTCCCGCTCAGCCATCTTTCGGCGGATCAAGCCTGGTTTGAAGCGTACAACTCGATTTTGTCGGAGGCCGCAGTCCTCGGCTTCGAATACGGCTTCAGCCGGGACTTTCCCGACGGCCTGGTGCTGTGGGAAGCCCAGTTCGGAGACTTCGCGAATGGCGCTCAGGTGATCATCGATCAATTCCTGGTCGCGGGCGAAGACAAATGGGGACTACTCTCCGGCCTGGTGATGCTGCTTCCTCATGGGTACGAAGGACAGGGTCCGGAGCATTCGAGCGCGCGCATCGAGCGCTACCTGCAGCTCTCCGCCAAGGACAACATCCAGGTCTGCCAGCCTTCTACGGCCGGCCAATACTTTCATCTGCTGCGTCGACAGGCGGTGCGCGAATGGCGGAAGCCGCTGATCGTTTTTACACCGAAGGGAATGCTGCGGCATCCCGATGCGGCTAGTCCGCTCAGCGATCTCACCTCACGCGGCTGGCGCCCGGTTATCGAGGACGGCGAAATCCCGAACGGAGAGCGTATCATCCTGTGCACGGGAAAGATCGGCCATGAGTTGCGCCGCGAACGCAAGCGGCGCGGCGACACAAAAACCGCGATCCTGTTCCTGGAGCAACTGCATCCGCTGCCGGAGGCTGAGCTGGAAGCCGCGTTCACCCGGCATAGCAACGCGCACGAATTCATTTGGGTCCAGGAAGAACCGGCCAACATGGGCGCACTGAACTATCTGGCGCCGCAACTGGAGCGCCTGACGCGAGGCAATCCTCTGCGCTCGGTGAAGCGGTCGCCCTCCTCCAGTCCGTCCACCGGCTCGCACACGGCGCATGAGATGGAGCAGAAGACCCTGCTGGAACTGGCCTTCGCGGCCTTCTAGATTTTTGAAGGATTTCAGGTTTCTGAAGAAGGGTGGAGCAGGCCTTCCGGCCTGCGACAGAGAAATGAGCAGGATGTGGCTTTAGCCACTGAGGTGGCTGCCAGGCCGCAGTTTCTTGCATCCTGCAAAATGCGGGCTGAAGCCCTGCTCTGCCCTCGTCAAAATGACAAGGAAAGGTGATTCGAATGGCATACGAAGTTCCCCCGCTACCCTACGCATACAACGCGCTCGAACCCAGCATCGACGAAGCAACCATGCATCTGCACCACGATAAACACCACGCGGCCTACGTCACCAACCTGAATGCCGCGGTGGCCAAGCATCCCGGTCTCGACCAGAAGAGCCCGGAACAACTGATCCGCAACCTGGGCGCGATTCCGGAAGACATCCGCGGTGCCGTACGCAATAACGGCGGCGGCCACGTGAACCACTCCATGTTCTGGGCGATCATGGGCCCGGGCCAAGGCGGAGCGCCCAGCGGCGCCGTTGCCGACGCCATCAACAAAACCTTCGGCGCCTTTGACAAATTCCAGGAAGCTTTCGAAAAGGCGGGGTTGGGCCAATTCGGCAGCGGTTGGGCCTGGCTGGTTCGCACCAAAGCCGGCGAATTCAAGGTGGTGTCCACGCCCAACCAGGACAATCCCATGAGCAACGGCGAGTTCCCGGTTCTGGGAAACGACGTCTGGGAGCACGCCTACTATCTCAAATACCAGAATCGCCGCGGCGACTACCTGAAAGCCTGGTGGAACGTGGTGAACTGGGTTGAGATCAACAAGCGCTTGGCCCAAGCCGATGCGTTCTTTAAGTAGCGCCCGAACCACCCTCTGACTCACAGGCCGCTCTTGGGGGCGGCTTTGTTATTGGGCCCGGGGTTTTCCCCAGGGTCCCTTCGTCGTCGCTGTCAAACCTCGCATGGAAAACTAGGGTTGTTTTATTCTCGCTGCCACTGAACTGGATTTCGATTTTCGCGCCGGGCCATTGTCCCTCAGATGCCTGGTCATTTCCCCGGCCGTGGCGGGGTTGCTTGGACAGCCCGGCGCAGGAGATCGGGCGACTTCGTCCTCCGTGCGTAATCCCCAAAAGCCTGGCGCGGCCCCTTCCAGACGAGATCATCGATTGTTTTGAAGACCGGGACATCCAGCCGCAACGTCGCCAGAGTACGAAACAAAAGCGCGTCATCCCATGAGGCCGCTAACGACTCTGACAGCGTACGTGCGCGGCGAATCGAAGGATCCCAAGTTTTCCAATCCTGGGGAATATCTTCGAAGTGAGGATAAGTTGACAGAACACTCGCGGCGGCTTTGGCGCCCCAGCCGGTTACGCCGGGATAGCCGTCAGCGCTGTCGCCGACCACGGCCAGGTAATCAGGAATCGATTCGGGCCTGACTCCAAATTTCGCGAAAACACCGTCTTCATCGCGCACCATTTCGCGGCGGCGATCCAGTTGGACCACACGCGTACCCACCACCGACTGGCCGAGATCCTTGTCTGGCGTGCAGATCAACACCTGCTCGACGCGGGAATCTCGCGCAGACTTGGCCGCCGCCGATGCGAGTGCGTCATCGGCCTCAAACTCGACCATGGGCCACACCAAAACGCCCATAGCTTCAAGCGCTTCTTCGAGAATCGGGAATTGCGAGAGCAATTCCGCGGGCACGCCCTCGCTGGTCTTGTATCCGGAATAGAGATCGTTGCGGAACGACTCCACAACGTGATCGGTAGCAACACCGATGTGCGTGACTCCGCCCTCGATCATCGACAAGATCGAAGCCAGAACCCCGCGCACCGCGCCGACTTCCTGTCCGTTCGCGTCTTGAACGGGCGGCACGGCAAAGAAGTAGCGGAACAGCTCGTACGTCCCGTCAACCAGGTACACATCCATCGGCTTCGCCATCACCTCTCACCCAAAATGCTACATGACGAGGGAAGGCGCATGAAGGCCCCCAGGAAATCCCGTTCTACTGTTCGGGATCGTGAGACCGTGGGGGACTCTGCGGATCAATCCGCTGCTGGTCCTGCTGACGCCGGGGCGCCAGGAACCTGGTCAGCGAATTGGAAGAACTGGTCCACTTTGGTGACCTGAAGCGCCGTACGAACGCGCGGACTGACTCCGACCAACAACATCCCGAGCCGATCCTTCTGGCGGTGTACGTAGCCCATGGTCAGGGCTCCAATGCCCGCGGAATCCACGTAAGGAACCTCACGGAAATCTAGAATCAGGGTGGGCGAGCTGTCTTCCCGTACGACCCTCTGGAACTCGAAAAAGGTAGTGAGCACGATCGGTCCTTTCAACCGAAGAAGGCGTTGGCCGTCACCCGGCCCGGGAAGAGTCTCAATGATTAAGGTCTCGTTAAACATGGCGACCATGGTAAAGGCGGCCGGCGGCAGGTTTGTTAACGCACGGTTAAAAAACCGGAACCACTGCGATTCCAGGCTTACTCAGAGCGAGTCGTGGCAAGAAGCGTGCGCCGCACTGAAATGCTAAACTTAGGAGTTTGCCTGCTCGTGCCAAACTCTGTCGTCCAGGTTGCTTATGAGTTCTCTGACTACTGACATTGCCATTGTTGCCGGTGCGCGCACACCCATGGGCCGCTATTGCGGCAAGCTGCGCGATTTTACCGCCATGGACCTGGCTGCGCTCGCCAGCCAAGAGGCTATCCGACGGTCCGGGGTGGAGCCCAAGGAGTTCGACCATGCCGTCTTCGGCAATGCCCAGCAGACGTCCGGCGACTCGCTCTACGGCGCACGGCATGTGGCTCTCAAGGCCGGGCTGCCGATCACGACACCAGCTCTCACCGTGAACCGCCTATGTGGATCCGGGCTGCAATCGATCGTCAATGCCGCGCAGATGATTCAGCTGGGCGAAGCCGGCACGGTCTTGGCCGGAGGCATGGAGTCCATGTCGCAGGCGCCGCACGTGGTCCGGGGCGCGCGATGGGGCTTTGGATTGGGCGAAGGTAAGCTCGAAGACTCGCTCATGGTCGCGCTTCTTGATACCTATTGCGGGCTCTACATGGCCAACACGGCCGAGCTCTATGCCGAGCAGCGGGGGATCACTCGCGAGCAGATGGACGAGTTTTCGCTCCAGTCGCAGCAAAAAGCGGGCGCGGCGCAAAAGGCTTGCCGGTTGGCGGAAGAAACTACTCCGGTGGCGCTCAAGAACCGAAGGGGCGAGCCAACCGGGGAGCTGTTTGAGAAGGACGATCATCTACGCCCCGAGACCACGATGGAGGTCCTGGCTAAGCTCAAGCCCGCGTTCGGCAAGAACGGGACGGTTACCGCCGGCAACGCCAGCGGTATCGTCGACGGCGGCGCGGCGGTGGTGATGATGACTCTCGATCAGGCGCAAAAGCGCGGCCTCAATCCCATGGGACGCATCGTGAGCTGGGGCATCGCCGGCGTCGATCCCAAGATCATGGGCAGCGGCCCGGTGCCGGCTTCGCGGATGGCGCTCAAGAAGGCCGGCCTGAAGCTTGAAGACATGGATTTGATCGAGGTCAACGAAGCTTTCGCCGGTCAGTACCTGGCGGTCGAGAAGGAACTCGGCCTGGATCGCAACAAAGTCAACGTGAACGGCGGAGCCATAGCGCTGGGGCATCCCCTGGGCGCGACGGGAACACGGTTGGTCATCACACTGCTCTGCGAACTGCGGCGACGCAAGGCCAAGTACGGGCTGGCGACCGCGTGCATCGGTGGCGGCCAGGGTATCGCGATGATCGTGGAGCGCATTTCGTAATTGCCAAGTTTTCCGAGAAGGGAAAATTGAATGCAAATCAAGAAGGTGGGAGTTCTCGGCTGCGGCCTGATGGGCTCAGGCATTGCCCAGGTCAGCGCGACTGCCGGTTACGACGTGATGGTACTCGAGCAGGAGCAGAAGCTTCTCGATAGAGGCTTTGCCGGGATCGAGAAGTCGCTGGCCAAGTTTGCCGAAAAAGGCAACCTGAAGGAGCCCGCGGCCACGGTTCGCGCGCGTCTCAGGGGTGTAACCGACCGCCACGCCCTGGCCGATTGCGACATCATCATCGAGGCCATCATCGAGAACGTGGACGAGAAGAAGAAGATGTTCGCCGCCCTGGATGTGGTCGTTAAGAAAGACGCCATTTTCGCCAGTAACACATCCTCGATCTCTATCACCGAAGTCGCTGCGGCCACCAAGCGCCCGGACAAATTCGTCGGTCTGCATTTCTTCAATCCTGTGCCGCTGATGAAGTTGGTGGAAGTGGTGCGAACCATCGCCACCAGCGAAGCTGCATTTGAAGCGGCGTTCGAGTTCGGCCAGACTCTGGGGAAAGTTCCGGTACGCACCAGCGATAAGACCGGCTTTATCGTCAACCGACTGCTGGTACCTTATCTGCTTGATGCGGTTCGTGCTTACGAGGAGGGAGTGGGTTCCATCCCCGACATCGACAATGCCATGAAGCTCGGTTGCGGCTACCCCATGGGGCCGTTCACGCTGCTGGACTTCGTCGGCCTGGATACTACCTACTACATCACCCACGTGATGTTCGATGAATTCAAGGAGCGCCGCTTCGCTTCGCCGCCGCTGCTCAAGCGCCTGGTGATGGCCGGCTGGTACGGTCGCAAGACTGGAAAGGGTTTCTACGATTACACCGATCCTTCCAACCCCGTGCCCCATCAGTTCTAGCACCTGGATGAACCCGAACTGAGCACCGATTCCGCCGCCAAAATGTGCCCCGAAAATGATGCTTCTGTTCGTATAATCGAGCCCACATGTCTGAACAACCGGTCACACTCGGGAGGTACCGTGATTTGCCGGAAGCGCTGGTCGCCAAATCCAAACTGGATTCAGACGATGTGTGGTGTGCTCTTTCAGATCTGGAGATCGTGCGCCTCGATTGGTTCTTGTCCAACGCTGTGGGCGGGGTGAAATTGCAAGTAGGGGATGAAGACGCCGAGCATGCTCAGGCGTTATTGTCGGAAGAGATTCCTGCGGAATTTACCGCGGAAGAAACTGGCGAAGCATACCTACAGCCCGAGTGTTCAAAATGTCATTCGCGGGATGTGAGTCTTGAGCCAATGTATAAGGGTGCTGCTTTGCTGGTCCTGTGGGTCCTGGCCTTGCCTCTCTGGATACCCAAGAGGTTGTGGCATTGCCAAAACTGCGGCCATGAATGGAAGGCGGACTACGAGTAACTTGTGATCAAAGGCATCACGACCATCCGCTACGTCGGGGGCGCGAGGCAATTCGCGGCCCTCAGGGATCTCCTCGACTCTCTCGGCCTGGAGGCCGGAGAAACGTGGAAGAGTGCGCAGGGGCAAGGACAGTATTTTCTCGCTCCCGTGGGCAAGCTGGAAATTGTCGAGGGAAAGGAGCGCTTTGCTGCCGACGTCTGGATCGAAGTCAGCGACCTGGATTCCGTGCGGCGGCAGCTCCAGTCGCGAAGGGTCAAATTCGTCGCCGACATCAGTGACACAGACTGGGGATCGCGCTTGCTCGTGGTTGAACCGGTGAAAGCCGTCAAAATCGCCTTTTGGCAAAAAGCTCTTCCTCAAGAAAATGCCACCGAAGGCAGCCTCAATGCCCACGGCATGCGTTTCGCCGTGGTGGTCGCACGCTGGAACTCGTTTATCACCGAACGGCTGCTGCAAGGCGCGATCGACGCGCTCAGGCGTTCGGGTTGCCGCACTCAGGACATAACCGTAGTCCGCGTGCCGGGCTCATTCGAGATTCCGTCGCAGTCGCGGACGCTGGCCGAGACCGGCAAGTACGACGCCATCATTGCTTTGGGCTGCCTCATCCGCGGTGATACCACGCATTACGAGCACATCGCTACCGAAGTTACCCGCGGCATCGGTCAATCGGCGCAGGAGACGGGCGTTCCGCACACCTACGGCGTATTGACTTGCGAGAGCCTGGAGCAGGCGCTCGATCGCGCCGGACTGAAAGCCGGAAACAAAGGCTTTGAGGCCGCGATGTCGGCGATCGAGATGGTGAGCCTGAGGCGCAAGACCCGAAAATCCGGCAAGAGCAAAACGGCATCCAAGAAAAAGGCACGGTGGAAGTAGACCTATGGGCACACGCCGCAAATCCCGAGAACTCTGCCTGCAGATGCTTTTCCAGTGGGACATGGGGAAGCAGACGCCCGACCACGTGCGGCAAACTTTCTGGGCGGAGCGCGCCGACTCGGATGCGGAGACCCGGGAATTTGCCGACGACCTGTTCCGGCTCGCCGTGGAGCGCCACCAGGAGATCGACGAGTTGATTCAGAACCATGCCCAGCACTGGCGGATGGAGCGCATGGCGGCCGTGGATCGCAACGTCCTGCGAACCGGTGTAGCGGAATTCCTGGGCTATCGCGATACGCCACGCCCGGTAGTCATTAATGAAGCGCTCGAGATCGCCCGCAAGTTTTCCGCGCCGGAGTCTGTGCAGTTCATTAACGGGGTACTCGATTCGGTGGGGAAAGAACTGGCGGAGAGCCGCGAATCCACGGACATGAACACCAAGCGGGCTTTGTGACTCGCCGAGAGGGCCAAGTTCTTTTGAAGTTGATTCGCGTGTCATTCGGCGCCGGTCAGAACATGTGCTGAATGCTACAATGGCTCTCTTCACCCGATCTCGCGCCCAACAGAAACGACGTGACGGACCCGGCTTTGAACAACAATCCCATCACCTACGCCGATAGCGGCGTCGATATCGACCGCGCTGATCGCGTCAAGCAGCGCATCAAGTACCTGGCGCATAGGACCTTCACAAAAGGTGTGGTCAGCGAGATCGGCGGTTTTGGCGGCATGTTTTCGATCGACCGCAAAAAGTTTCGCGAGCCGGTACTAGTCTCAAGCGTGGACGGAGTCGGCACCAAACTCAAAGTCGCTTTCATGATGAACCAGCACCACACCGTGGGAGGCGACCTGGTGAACCATTGCGTGAACGACATTGCTGTTCAAGGAGCAGCTCCGCTCTTCTTTATGGACTACCTGGCTACGGGCGTTCTGGTGCCCGACGTCGCGGAGAAGATCGTCGAAGGAATCGCCGACGCCTGCCGCCACAACGGATGCGCGCTGATCGGCGGTGAGACTGCCGAGATGCCCGGCTTCTACCCTAAGGGTGAATACGATCTGGCTGGATTCATCGTGGGCATTGCCGAAAAAAACCGCATCATCACCGGCGAAAAAGTCGAGCCGGGCGATCTTCTGATCGGTCTTCCCTCGGTCGGTCTGCATACCAACGGCTATTCGCTGGCACGCAAGCTGTTGTTTGAGATCGCGCACTACACGCCGGAGACGTACGTGAATGAGCTACGCGGCAAAGCTGGCGAGGAACTGATGAAGCCGCACAAGAGTTACTGGCCGGTCTTGCGCAAGTTGATCGCTGGCGAACTGGTCGACGCCATGGCCCACATTACCGGCGGGGGGATTACTGACAATCTTCCGCGGGTATTGCCGAAGGGTTGCGCCGCCATCGTGGAGATGGGCACCTGGCCGGTGCTGCCCTTGTACACGCACCTTCAGAAAATCGGAAACGTGCCCCAGGACGACATGATGCGCACCTTCAACATGGGGATCGGCATGGTACTGGTGGTCCCGGCGAAGAAGTTCAAGCGCGTGCAGGGCCTGCTGACGAAGCTCGGGGAGAAGTCATACCTGATCGGCCGCATCGTAAAGGGCGACCGCAAAGTCCTTTACGCCTGACGTATGACCGCCCTCAAAAGACTTGGCATCCTGCTCTCCGGTCGCGGCTCGAACTTCGAGGCCATCGCCGATTCCGTTCAGGCGGGAAGACTGCCAGCTGAGATCGCGATTGTTGTCTCCAATCGCGCCGACGCCCCGGGGCTTGAATCCGCGACGCGGCGTAGTCTCAAAACCGCACTCATTCCTTCCAAGGGCCGGGTGCGCCAGGAGCACGATCGCGAAGTCATCGCCGCTCTCAAACAGGCGGAGGTCGATCTGATTTGCCTGGCGGGGTACATGCGCCTGCTCTCGCCGGAGTTTGTGCGCGCGTTTCCGAACCGCATCTTGAACATCCATCCTTCCCTGCTCCCGGCGTTCCCCGGCCTGGAAGCGCAAAAGCAGGCCATCGAACAGGGCGCGAAAATGTCCGGCTGCACCGTCCATTTTGTCGACGAACACCTGGATCACGGACCGATCATCCTCCAGAAGAAGGTCCCGATCCTCGATGACGATGATGAGTATTCGTTGGCCGCGCGCATCCTCAAGCAGGAGCACATTGCTTACACCGAAGCATTACGCCGGCTGTTGGCGGGCGAAGTTGAGATCGAAGGCCGGAGAGTCGTGATCTAGTTCCACTGCGGGCTCAGGGCTAAAGGCTACGAGCTAATGGCTTTCTGGTTTCTTCCCCTTCACCCACGTGGGGGCGAAGGTTGTATTCGCCAGCCAGCGCACTGGAATCACCATGGACTGTATGGCCTGCTGCATGTGAGCGAAATCCACACGGCTGAGATCATCGCTAGGGCGATGGTAGTCCTGGTGTAAACCGTAACTCGAAACCGTTTGGGCGATAATGCCCTTGGTCGCGAGAGCATAGTTATCCGAGCGGCGGAAAAAATCCTGCTCCGGATGAGGGTCGCCCACCAGGCGGGCGCCGTGGAGGGCCAGAGTGGGCCCAAGATTGCTGCGATCGAATCCGGTGAGCCACAGTTCACCGGGCTTGACCGCGGGATCGGGACGCCCGATCATTTCGAACTCCAGGTTGGCGACAATGCTGGTCAGAGGCACTGGCGGATGTTCGAGAAAATAGGAATTGCCCTGGCCTCCCGTTTCTTCGCTGCCGAAGAACACAAAGAGCATCGTCCGTCGTGGGCGCGGGCCCGCCCCCAGGGCCTGAGCGAGTTGCAGGACGGCGACGCAACCAGAGGCGTCGTCATCGGCGCCGTTGTAGATGCTGTCGCCGTCCACTGGCTTGCCGATGCCTAGGTGGTCCATGTGCGCGGTGAGCAGGATGACCTGATTTCTTAATTTGGGATCGCTTCCGTGCAGAATGCCGATCACGTTGCGCGTGTTCCACGGAATCGTGGAGCCGTCGCGACCTCGGCGCTCGGTGGTGACATCCTGAATGTAGCCGCCGTTGTCGCCGGCGGGCGCAATGCCGATGCGGCGTAGCTCTGAGGCCAGGTAGGTGGCGGCCACAAGTTCGTCATGAGTGCCACTGCCCCGGCCGGAAAGAGCGTCGCTAGCCAGAAACTCCATCTCGCCACGCAGGGAAGACGCCACCCGCGGTGCTGCGGAGTGACCAGGCTGGACCGTTTGACCGCCAGCTATCAAAACCAGAAACAAAAGACTACCTGGCAAGAGCCGGCGTAATCCGGACATGAAACCTCCCCAGAAAGATAGACACGACTGAAAGTATACGTTGACGGTGGCGGGGGTGTATTCGCGGTGAGTTGTGGGCTGCTATATTACTTGAAAGAAGCAATGCGCGAATCCCACGTTACAGGGCGGGCCTCTCTCTCCAGCAAACCCTTTCTTGCCCTATGCCTGGTACTGGTTGTTGGACTGCTCACCGGATGCAAAGGCGAGTTCTCCGGCAGCAAGGACGAATTCGTCTACGTGGCCGTTCCCGAGGCAGTGCTGCGCGATCACGTGGCCACCATCTACAGCAAGACCGGCATGGTTCACAACGGCGACAAACTGCAGGTTCTGGACCGAACCCAGAATCGCCGCTTCTTGCGCGTGCGCGCGCCCCATGGAGAAGAAGGCTGGCTGCAGGAACGCTACGTCGCCGATCAACAGACGTATGACCAGTTCCAGCGCATCGCGGATCAGTACAAAGACACGCCCGCCCAGGCGACGGCCACGATCATGCAACAGGTGAAGGTCCACATTCAGCCGGGAAAGAAGACCGGGTATCTCTACCTTTTGGACGAAAAACAGAAGGTTGCGATGCTCGAGCGGCGGCGAATCGACCGCAACGCCGCGCCCGCTCCTCCGAAGGACCAAGATTCGGAGAGCGATACCTCGGACGAGGACGCTCCCGGCACTGCTGCACCCTCGATCTGGGATGACTGGTGGCTGATTCGCGATTCCCAACAGCACGTTGGCTGGGTGCTGGGGCGAGCGCTCTACCTGGATCTGCCGGATGAGGTTGCCCAGTATGCCGAAGGCCAACGCATCGTTGCGGCGTTTCCTCTCGATGAGGTCGAAGATCAGGGCAAGAAGGTCCAGGAATTTCTTGTGCTGTTTACGGAGCCCAAAGACGGCATGCCTTACGACTTCGATCAGATTCGCGTCTACACATGGAACAATCGCAAGCATCGCTATGAGACCGCGTATCGGGAGCGCAACCTCGATGGCTCGCTGCCGGTAACGCTGGGCCGGCAGGATTTCGAAAAAGAAGGCAACCTGCGCACTTTTATCCTTCGCCTCAAAGACGCGAACGGCCAGCCGCATGAGCAACTGTATAAATTCAAGCCTCCCTTAGTGCACAAGGTCTACGCCCCCGGTGAAGAGCCCAAGCCCGGCCCGCGGCGCAAGCCGATATCGCGAGCGAAGAAACATGAAAACCCAGGTTGAAGGAAGGCTGGCATCCGGGCAACGGGTTCTGCCGTCCAAGTAGGCATGGCAGAGAAGGTAAAAAAACTAAGCCTGGAGCGCGACTACAAGAAATATCTTTATTTCGTCGACGGTGAGGGCAGCGTGTGCCAGAAAGCCAAGTCTGGCGAAGGCCAGACTGAAGTCCTGGTGTCGCATGCCGTAAATCGTGACAATCAGTACCTCTACTTCGTCGATAAGGAAGGAGATGTCTCGCGGTCTCCGCGAGCGTCTCGCCCTGGAAGCAAAGCCGCCTGAGAAGCTCGAGCGTGCCGGCGGCGTTGAATCTCCTGGTCTTTCGCGAAGATCGACAGCGCGTTTGCGGTCCGGAGTTGAAGGCGGCGCTGGCAAGGCTGCTCCCTAACCATGGCGCGTGGGGCACGCCAGATGACATTCTGGCTGCGTTGCTTCGCGCCGGCGAACTGGAGTGCGCTGTCGCCGATTCTCCAGAAGCTGTATCGATCCAGCCCTACATGAGCGTTACTGACCGGCTGGCGGAAGCTTTGGTGTCCCTGGATGCGGCCACCGACTTTAGCTCTCTGATCGCAGCGCTTGCGGAAGCGGCGATACCAGAAGCGTTGTACATCTCTCCGCCCGAAGGCTTTGCTTACTATG
Organism: Terriglobales bacterium; assembly: GCA_036522035.1. Classification (GTDB taxonomy): domain Bacteria; phylum Acidobacteriota; class Terriglobia; order Terriglobales; family Acidobacteriaceae; genus Angelobacter. Next base: position 7,068 of record DATDGP010000271.1, on the reverse strand, counting down.
CGCTCCACCCATTGGCTTACAGCGATGTGCTGGCAAAGATCCCGGGGCTCGACGCTCACGTTGTCATCGTTGGCGTTCGCACCATCGGCGCGACGCTGAGCGCGGTTACGCTGGCGGCAGCAAGGGCGCGGGGATTGGCTGCGGAGCGCGTCACGGTGCGGCCTCACGGACATCCTTACAACCGGCGGATGAAGTTCTCACCGTGTCAAGTCGATTTCATCCGCCAACACGCAGCGCGAGACGCGTGCTTCCTGGTCGTGGATGAGGGGCCGGGCCTGAGCGGATCCACGTTCATTTCTGTCGCCGAAGCTCTGATGAAAGTGGGAGCGCCGCGAGAACGAATCACGCTGGTGTGCGCTCACGAACCGGACTTCGACTCAATGCGCGCGGAGAACGGCCCCTGCCGCGCACGGAGACTTCGTTGGATCGCCGTTTCGTCCGAGCCGCGCCGGCCCCCGGCGGCTGAGGCTTTCATCGGGGGAGGGCAATGGCGAAGGCACCTGCTTCCGCTCGAAGCGTCCTGGCCACCTGCATGGACCAGCCTGGAGCGCCTGAAGTATCTGTCCGCCGATCAAAGCACGAACAGACGGCTATTCAAGTTCCTCGGCTTCGGTCACTACGGAGAACGGGTCTGCGTGCGCGAGAGACAAATCGCCGATGCAGGCTATGGTCCGGCACCGCGGCGGGAAGCCTTGGGGTTCGCTTCGTATCCGTGGATCGCTGGCCGGTCGATGAACTCAGTCGATCTTTCCACGGAAGTGCTGGTTCGGCTCGCTGCATACTGTGCGTTTCGAGTTGAGGTGCTTGCCTGCAATCCTGTGAGGCTGGACATTCTCGAGCACATGGCCGAGCACAATGCTAACCAGTTGGGACTGGACGCCCCGACGCAGCTTCGCCTGGAACGTCCGGTGCTGGCCGATGGCCGCATGCAGCCCCATGAGTGGGTGCTGGCTGCAGATGGTCAAATGTTGAAGACCGACTCCGGCTGCCACGGCGACGATCACTTCTTTCCCGGCGTGACCGATATCGCCTGGGACCTGGCCGGGGCAATTGTGGAGTGGAGCATGACCCACCCGCAGGCAGAGGCGTTTCTGGAAGCGTATCGTCGGGCGAGTGGCGACGATCCTTGCTCGCGTATCCCCGCTTTCATCACTGCTTATGCGCTCTTTCGTTCGGTCTACTGCCGGATGGCAGCCAACGCTCTGCCGTGTGCCGAAGAGCGCGCGCGGCTCTATCACGCGGCATCGAGATATCTCGGTCTGTTGTCGCGCCGATCACCCGATGGGCCCTTGGTGTCTTCCTGCTGACTAGCTTTCGCCCCCGGACCCCAGAGCCGGCCATCCCTGGAAGCTGCCTCAATCGGCCGTTAACCTTTTGCCGGGTTGAGCGTTGTAGGATTGGAGGCATGCACATGGATCCGATGACGCAGAGCCAGCTGAAAGAATGGTTTGTGATTATATGCACGTTTGGGCTTTTCGGCTTTGCCGCCTACATCAGCGGGGACGCCCTTCGCCGCGGCATGAAGGGTCGGATGCAACAGCACATGCTCGAGAAGTTCTCCACCGCCCAGGACTTCGCCAACTTCGTGCAATCTCCAGCCGGACAAAAATACATGACCAGCTTTACCGACTCCACGACCAGCCCCATGGGTTCGATCCTAAACTCGGTCAAGATCGGCTTCGTGCTTTTGTTTGCGGGAGCCGGCTTTCTGGTCGGTAACGCCGGAATGGAATCAGTCTCCTTCCGGATCGGATGGGTTTCATTGCTGGCCGGAGCCGGCTTTCTGTGCGCTGCCTTGATATCGTATTTCCTGGCCAGGAAGATCGGTTGGCGCGAAAAGGAGTGAGTCCTTTGTCTCTGGCGATGGAAACATGGCCCATGACGATCACCACGTCGCGCACCGACGAGCGGATCACCCAACCTGACTTCGAGGCCTTCTATCTGCGCACTTCGCGGACGCTCCACGGTTATCTCTCGCGCTTGACCCGCGACCCCGCGACCGCCGAAGAGCTCCTGCAGGAAGCCTACATCCGCATGATCAACCTGCCGGCGATGGACGAACTTCCCCGCAAAGCCTACCTTTACAAGACGGCCACCAATATCTTGCGGGACCGCTGGCGCAAGCAGAAGCGAGAACAGAAGTGGTCGGAACTGACGCAGGGTTCCGAAGCCATACATCCCAACCTCAGCCTGCCGTTGGACATGGCGTCAGTTCTCGATCAGTTGAGCCCCCAGGAGCGCGCTGTCTTGTGGCTGGCCCACGTAGAGGAGCTCAGCCACAGGGAGATCGCGGCGGTGCTCGACGTGAAAGAAAACAGCGTAAAGGTTATAGTCTTCCGGGCGCGGGGAAAGGCGAAGGAGCTGCTGGAAAAAGCAGGTTTGGGTGTTTGCCCATGAATAACGAGTCTCAACTCGATTCTCTGCTCAAGCAGATGGCAGACGATCACCAGCCGCAGCTTCCCAGCCCGGGGCTGATCTGGTGGCGGGCGCAAATCCTGCGCAAACAGCAGGAGCAGGCGCGCGTCGAGCGGCCAGTGAAGATCATGCGCATGGTGGCTGCGGTGGCGTGCCTGGCCGTCCTGGCATTCCTGGTGAGCGCGAGCCGGGAACAACTCCAGAATCTGTTCGCCAGCCAGGGATGGTTGATCGTGCCTCTCGGCATTGCGCTTTTGACCGCTTCACTGATTTCGTTGTCCCGGCTGCGATCGTCAGCGAAGGGACGATAGGATCGAAAAGCCGAACCAGCCATTGGCTGCAGGAACAACCCAACTCAGGAATAAAACTCGGCGATCGTATCCACCACGTGCCGCTGCTCGTCTTCTTCCAACTCAGCGAACATTGGCAACGCCAGGACTTCCAGGGCAGCGCGCTCGGCTTCCGGCAGATCGCCGGGGGCGTAGCCGAGGTACGCGAAGCATTTCTGCAGGTGGAGGGGCACAGGATAGTAGATCTCCGAGCCCACACCGTGCTCCTCGAGAAAGGCGCGAAGCTGGTCGCGCTTCTCGACCCGAATCACATACTGATGGAAGATATGGAAAGCCTGGGGCCGCGTCTCGAGCACGATTACCGGCGCCGATGCGCCAGCCGAGCCGGTTGAACGCAGGCCCGCGCGGGACAGCAGCCGGTCGTAAATGCGGGCGCGCTCACGGCGGGCAGTATTCCATTGTGCGAGATGCGGGATCTTGACCCGCAGCACCGCGGCCTGGATGGCATCCATCCGGCTGTTGGCGCCGATCTCATCGTGATAATACCGTTGCTTAGCGCCATGGTTGCGCAGACTGCGCGCATGTTCGGCGAGATCATGATCGCTGGTGGCGAGGGCACCGGCGTCGCCGAATGCGCTGAGGTTCTTGGTGGGATAGAAGCTGAACGCCGCGGCCAGGCCGAGCGAACCCGCGGGCTTGCCCCTCCAGTTTGCACCGGACGCTTGCGCCGCGTCTTCAATCACCCGCAGATTGAACTCACCGGCAATTCGACCCAGGCTGTCCATGTCCGCGCATTGACCATACAAATGTACCGGCATGAGGGCGTGGCGGGCTGCAGGTGACCCGCGCAGACTTTGCTCGACCTGCACCGGATCGAGGTTCAATGTTTGGGGATCCACATCGACGAACACCGGTCGGGCGCCGGCGCGAACAATGGAGCTGGCGGAGGCGAAGAAGCTGAAGGGCGTGGTGATGACGGCATCGCCGCCTTTGATTCCGGCCGCCGCCAGTGCTAGCCAGAGGGCGTCGGTACCTGAGGCGCAGGCCACCGATTCGGTTGCGCCGCATAGAGACGCGAATTCCCGCTCCAAGGCTGTGACTTCCTCACCCAGGATATAGCGTTGCGAGGCGCACACCCGCTCCACCGCGGCCAGCATTTCCTCGCGGAGCGAAGCGTACTGCCGCGACAAATCCAGCATGGGGATGTCGGCTGCGCTCTTGGTTTGAGGATTCTTCACTGCACTTGAAGGAATTTTAGCATTCGACGGCTCGCGATCTGCAGCCGGGGAGGTTTTTGCCGGCGTCGGTGCAAAAAGATACAATGAAGGCGGAGTAGCAGTGAGAGTGGGTTCCCGGTCCTTGTATGGAAGATCAACAGGAGAAAGATCGGCAGATGGAAAACAAGCCGGCACAAAATATCCAGGATTCCTTTCTTAACACGGCGCGCAAGGACAAGACACAAGTCACCATTTATCTTTTGAGCGGCGTGAAGCTGACAGGACGAATCCGGTCCTTCGACAAATACTCTGTCGTCCTGGAGACCAACAACCAGGAACAGCTGATTTTCAAGCACGCCATCTCGACGGTAGTCATGTCCAAGGGCAGCTATCACGGAGAACCCCGCGGCACGGCCCACCCGTCCGGGCCTGAGGTCGAAGCCGCTCCGGCGAAGTCGGAGGGATAATCCATTACTGGGCAGCGAACGCGCCTGCTGAATACCGCAGCCGGGAACAACACCGGCCAGGGACAGCCGGAACGGGCATTTCTTGTCGCCGTTGAATTCCGCTATCGTTCACGCGCGGACCGAGATCTGGATCTCCCGCCGAGCGCCGCCATGGCTCGCCACGCCGCCGCCGGCAGCGATGAATCGCCTCCTCCCTCCGGCGCCAATGTAGAGGAATCGCTGGTCGAGTTTCGCGAACTTGCCACCTCGGCCGGCGCGCAAATTGCCGGGGAATTCGTGCAGCGCCGCGATCGTCCTGATCCGGCTACGCTGATCGGCAAAGGCAAGCTTCAGGAGATCGCCGGAGCCGTGGCTTCCGCGCAAGCCGACGTAGTGCTGGTGGACCACGATCTTTCGCCTTCGCAACAACGCAACATTGAGGAAGAGGTCGGGACACGAGTTATCGACCGTACCCAGCTCATCCTCGACATCTTTGCCCGCCACGCGCGCAGCCGGGAAGGGCAATTGCAGGTGGAGCTGGCGCAACTCGAATATCTGCTGCCTCGCCTCGGAGGACGCGGCATCGAAATGTCCCAACTGGGCGGCGGTATCGGTACACGCGGACCGGGTGAGACTCAGCTGGAGACCGACAGGCGCAAAATTTATCGCCGCATCCGCCACATCAAAGGGCAGCTCGAGGAGGTGCGTCGCGTCCGCGCCCACCAGCGGCAGCGCCGCGAGTCCGTGCCGTTGCCCGCAGTTGCCCTCGTCGGCTACACCAACGCCGGCAAATCCACTCTGTTTAATGCCCTCACCAAGGCGAACGTAATGGCTTCGTCCAAGATGTTCGCGACTCTCGACCCCACCATTCGCGCGGTCACTCTTCCCAGCAAACGCAAGATCCTGCTCTCCGATACCGTGGGATTTATCCGCCATCTGCCCACCACCCTGGTCACCGCCTTCCGAGCGACCTTAGAGGAAGTTCAACGGGCCGCGATCCTGGTGCACGTTTCTGACGTAACCAGCCCCACGGCACCCGAGCAGCAGAAGCAGGTAGATGCCGTGCTCAAAGAGCTCGAAGTGCAGGCCACTCCGCAGATTCACGTGATGAACAAAATCGACTTAGCCAGCGAGGCTGAGCGTAAGGCGTTAGTCAACTCGGGGTCGCAGGTGTACATTTCGGCGGTCCGGCAGATGGGCCTCGACGGACTGCTCACCGCGATCGATGCGCGCCTTGAAATCGATGCCCTGCGTGCTTTGCGCATACGCGTGCCACAGAGCGAAGGCAAACTCCTAGCCACAATCGAAGCCCGCGCACGCATCCTCAAACGCGTCTATCGCGATGCCGCTGTCCAGATGGATGTGGAGGCGCCGGAATCGTTGGCGCGAGTGCTCGACGCCTTCGTGGTTAAGCCGAAGACTTTACCGCGGAGACACCAAGAAATCTGATCTGGCGATCGTGCGAGCTGAAAGCATTCTCTCGGATTCAAATTACAGATTGCGAACCCCAAGATAACTGGGGAGAGACGGTGGGGAAGAAAATCGGCTTTGCTTTCCTGCCGATAAACCATGCCCCAACAATCCTCGATACAAAAATCTAAGTGTTAAATTAACGGCTCAAGGCTGGTCGGGTCGCTTAATGGGCAAAATTTAAATGGGCCTGAGACCAAGAAGCGGTGACAGTTTCCTTGGCCACAAGCCCATTCGATCCTGAATCGGATCGGAGGTGATAGTTTCATTGTAGGCCACATAAATTCACTGTCAAGCAATCTTCAAGTCTTTTTCGCCTTAGGAACCGGCAGGAACTACGCTGGCCGGCAGCCGTGTCGAGGAGTACGCGAATCGTCAGCTCAGGCGAGTACAGGTGTACCGGGAACGCTTAATTTAGTCCGGCCGCCGGAGCCGCGTCTTACAACCCGGCCCAAAATCTTTGAAACGCCTAAGGTTAGCTTCCCTTGCGCCCCAAGAGCATTTGGGCGCCGATCACCAGCATCAGCATCCCTAAGATCCGCCGCAGAGCTGCTTCGGGTAGATGCTGGGCCCAAAAACCGCCAAAATAGCCGCCAATGGCGAACCCCAGTGCGATCAGCAGGGCCGCCGCCACATTGACCTGTCCGGCCTTGTAGTACTCCCAAAAAGCCAGGATCCCAATGGGCGCCAGCAGAGCTCCCAGCGAGGTACCTTGGGCCTCGCGCTGACTCATGTGAAAGAGAAAAACCAGGGCAGGGACGATCAGAACGCCTCCACCCGTCCCCACCACCCCGGAGATCATTCCCACCAGCAAGCCGAGCAGCAGATAGAGCCAGTTCATGGAGGCATCATAAATGAGACTGCGCACACCGGACGCGGTGGGGTTCTCGGCTGCCTGCCACCAGGTCATCTCCCTGGCCATCGCCCGCAAGATCACTTCTTGTACCTTCATTGCCCGCTCCACTGCGGCCCTCGAGTATGAGTCCATCCTTCCATCGTCCCCTACTCTCGCCGCCCGCTAAAGCGGACATTTCACGTGCTATCTCGACCGGACATATCATGTGCTACCGACACTAACCCCCGGTGGGGTGTTGAAACTCTCTGATAGTGTCCCCTAGCGAACTCATTAGAAGTGTCCCCTTAGACTGAGGACTCCAGCCAGGAGGACTCGTTGAAGAGGACAGGGATGAGCAGTGGCGAGCTGGAGCGAGTGGAGGTGATGGGACGGGT
>DATDGP010000270.1:0-3622 GCA_036522035.1 Terriglobales bacterium | reverse complement strand
ACGGCGTTGTTGTCTCTAAGGACGCACAGCGCGGAGAGATCGTTTCTCCGGTGTCGGCAGGCGGCGGTTTCACCCGTACCGGCATCGCCACCGTGGTGGACATGAAGTCCATCGAGATCGAGGTCGACGTCAATGAGGCCTACATCGCTCGGGTGCGAACGGGACAAAGAGCCGTGGCCACGCTCGATGCGTATCCCGAATGGCAAATTCCTGCGTCGGTGCGGACGGTGATTCCCACCGCCGACCGCCAGAAAGCTACCGTCAAGGTGCGCGTGGCGTTTGACAAGCTCGATCCCAAGATCCTGCCTGATATGGGCGTGAAGGTAGCGTTTCTGGATGACGCGCCCGCCCTCAAGGGCAGAGCGAGCGACGCCAAAGCGCTGATCCCGAGGACTGCGGTGCGCGACGATGCCGGCAAGTCCGTGGTGTTTGTGGTGAAGCAGCAGAAGCTGGAGCGCCGCGCGGTGAGCCTTGGCGCTGAACGCGGCAGTGATGTCGAAGTAATTGCCGGCATCTCTCCGGGAGACATGCTGGTGGTGCACGGCGGAGAAGGGCTACGAGAGGGCCAGGCAGTAGAAGTCAAACAGTAGGAGGAGTCATGGTAAGGGTGGACGGGTCTGGCAGCAATTCCGGCCTAATTCATGTGCGCGGCTTGGACAAGAAGTATTATCGCGGCGGAGAAGAAATCCACGTTCTGCAGGGGCTGAACCTGGACGTGGAATCCGGCGAGTTTATAGCTTTCATGGGCCCAAGTGGCTCGGGCAAGACCACACTGCTTAATCTACTGGGCGGTCTGGACGTTCCCTCCGCCGGTAGCATCACCGTCGCCGGTGATGAGGTCACGCACATGTCGCGCGGCAAGCTTACCCAGTGGCGTGCTCGTCACGTTGGCTTTGTTTTCCAGATGTACAACCTGATCCCGGTGCTGACCGCGTTCCAAAATGTTGAACTACCCTTGCTGCTGACCAAACTGTCCAAAGCGCAGCGCCGCCAGCATGTGGAGACGGCTCTGGCGCTGGTGGGGCTCGCAGACCGCATGAGTCACTATCCACGTCAGCTTTCAGGCGGCCAGGAACAACGCGTGACCATCGCCCGGGCCATCGTCTCCGATCCGACCTTCCTACTCTGCGACGAGCCTACGGGCGATCTCGACCGCAAGAGTGCTGACGAAATCATGGAGCTGATCCTGCGCCTGGTGAAGGAATACAAAAAGACGGTGCTCATGGTCACCCACGATCCGCTGGTGGCTCAGCGCGCCAACACTACGCTGCACCTGGAAAAAGGAGCACTGGTGGAAGCGGGTGCGCCGGAGCGTTCCATGTCAGGAGGCGTGCGATGAAATTCCGCGGCCTGATCTTCGCCAATCTATTTCGCAAGAAGACCCGCCTGGTGCTGACCCTGGGATCGTTTGCCGTGGCCCTTTTTCTCTTCAGCCTGCTGGCTCTGGTCAGGCAAGCGTTTGGCGCGGGAGCCGATGTGGCGGGCGTCGACCGCCTCGTGGTCATCAACCGCGTCTCGATCATTCAGCCGCTGCCATTTTCATACCGAGACCGCATCCTGCGTATGCCTGGAGTCAAGCGCGTTACCTTCGACAACTGGTTTGGGGGCGTTTACCAGGATCAAAAGAACGGGTTTCCCCAGTTCGCCATCGACATCGAGAATCAGAGGGAGGTCTTCCCGGAATTGGCCGTGCCTGACGACCAGTGGCAAGCGTTCGTTAAAGATCGCCAAGGGGCTATTGTGGGCGCGGCCACGGCCAAGCGCTTCGGCTTCAAAGTAGGCGATCACATTCCCATCCAGGGCACGATTTTTCAAGGGATTTGGGACTTCAACATTGACGGCATTTACCACGGCAAACGCGCCGGTGACGATGAGACCCAGTTCTGGTTTCAATGGAAATATCTCGAAGAACGGTTCCCTGACGAGATGAAAGGCCAGGTGGGGTGGTACACGGTGCAGGTAGAGAATCCGGACGACTCCGTGCACATCGCCAAGGCCATTGACGCCGAGTTTGCCAATTCTCCCTATGAAACCCACACCGACACGGAGAAGGCCTTTGCCGCGAGCTTTGCCAAGCAGATCGGAAACATCGGATTTCTGGTCTTGGCCATCGGCAGCATCGTGTTTTTCACTTTGCTGCTGGTCACCGGCAACACCATGGCGATCTCGGTGCGCGAGCGGATGGGCGAGCTAGCGGTGTTGAAAGCCGTAGGCTATTCCGACCGCTTCGTCATGCTGCTGGTGTTGGCCGAATCGCTCGTCATCGCAGCGGTGGGCGGAGGGCTGGGCCTGGGATTAGCCAAAGGCTTTACTGCCGCCATTTCCTACACCCCGCTCAAGAACATCTTGCCGTTTTCCTATCTGCCCACAGGAGTGTTCTTTGTCGGCTTGGCAATGGCGCTGTTGTTCGGAGTGGCCAGCGGTTTTTTGCCCGCAGTGAGCGGTCTGCGGCTGCGCGTCGTTGACGCGCTGCGGAGGGTGTGAGCATGGCAATCCCGGTTGTGTATAACTTGCGCAGCGTAAGGGCGCGCTGGCTCTCGGCGGTGGTCGCGGTCTTTGGAATTGCCGGGACCGTAGGAGTGTTCGTCGCCATGATGTCGCTGGCTCGCGGTTTTCAGGCCACGCTGATTTCTTCGGGATCCCCCAGTAATGCAATTGTCTTGCGCGCCGGTTCGGGTTCGGAGATGAGTGGGTCAGTTACCCTGGACCAGGTGAGAATTATCGAAGATGCGCCGGGCGTGGCCCGTTCCTCCGATGGTCCCTTGGTTACTCCCGAAGTCGTCGTGGTTGCGGCCTTTCCTCTGCGCTCCACCGGCACCGACGCCAACGTCCAGGTACGCGGCGTTTCGCCGAAGGCCCTGCAGGTTCGCAGTAATATCAAGATCGTTGAGGGACGATTTTTTCAGCCTGGACTCGCCGAACTAGTGGTTGGCCGCAACGTCAGCGGAGCGTACCGGGGACTGAACCTCGGTGATAGCGTCAACTTCGGCGGCGGAACCTGGCGCGTTGTCGGCGTCTTCGACGCTGGCGGTTCGGCCTTTGATTCCGAGGTGTGGTGCGATGCGCACGTTCTCAACCAGATCTACCACCGCCCGGACAACATATTTCAATCGGTGACGGCGCGCTTGACTTCGCCGGAGGCACTTCACCAGCTCAAAGACGCTCTCAGCGCCGATCCGCGCATGAACGTGGACGTAACGAGTGAGCTCGACTATTACGCGAACCAGTCGACGGTGCTCACGCAAGTGATCCAGGTGCTGGGGGGCTTTATCGCCATCATCATGGGCATCGGGGCTGTCTTTGGGGCGCTCAATACCATGTACTCGGCTGTCGCGGAGCGGGGGCGGGAGATTGCCACCATGCGCGCGCTGGGTTTTGCCGCGGGCAGCATTATTTTTTCGTTCATGATCGAAGCCTTGCTGATTGCTGCCGCAGGCGGCGCGCTCGGCTGCCTAGCGGTACTACCCGTCAATGGTTTCACCACCGGTACGCTGAACTTTCAGACCTTTTCCCATTTGGCTTTCGCCTTCAAGATAACGCCACTTCTCCTGGCCTCAGGCATAGGCTTTGCGCTCATCATGGGTCTTGTCGGCGGCTTGCCGCCGGCCATTCGTGCGGCGCG
>DATDGP010000269.1:0-1539 GCA_036522035.1 Terriglobales bacterium | reverse complement strand
ACCGGTTGAGCCCCGACGCGCCAGTTCGATCGTGATCCCAACGAATCGTGCGGGCCAACTTGTCGCCGTCTTGTCCAACTATGGGGTTCTGCGTATGGTTACGGCATGAAGTTTGCGCGATGCAGTGGAATCCTTCTGCATATTACCTCGTTGCCCGACCGCTTTGGCATCGGAGACCTGGGCAGCTGCGCTTACGAATTCGCGGACTTCTTAGCAGCAGCCGGACAGAAGTTATGGCAGGTTCTGCCGCTGAATCCTACTGGATACGGCGACTCCCCTTATCAGTGCTTCTCGGCCTTTGCGGGAAATCCCCTGCTGCTGAGTCTGGAGCGCCTGCGCGATGCGGGCACGCTCGCAGCTTCCGACCTGGCGCTCGTCCCTGCATTTCCTGAAGGCTCGGTGGACTATGGGGCGGTCATCGAATTCAAGCGCGGAGTGCTGCGGCGGGCCGCACAAGTATTTCTCGCCGATGGGTCAAACGCCGACCGCGCGGCGTTCGAACACTTCTGCGAAAGCTCACCCTGGCTCGAGGACTACGCGCTCTTTATGTCGCTGAAAGATCTGCACGACGGAGGCATGTGGACGGGCTGGGACGCCGCGCTACGCCGCCGCGAGCCTGGAACCATGTGCGAGTGGTCGCGCAAACTGGCGCCGGAAGTGGAAGCGTTCAAATACTGGCAGTTCGAATTCTTCCGGCAGTGGCAACAGCTCAAGGGCTACTGCCAGGAGCGCGGCATCCGCTTCATGGGAGACGTTCCCATCTATGTGGCCCACGACAGCGCCGATGTATGGGCGCATCCCGAACTGTTCCAACTCGATGAGCAAGGCGCTGCGACGGTGGTATCGGGCGTTCCGCCGGATTATTTCACCGCCGACGGTCAACTCTGGGGAAATCCCATTTATCGCTGGGACGTGCTGGCCGCGAGCGGCTACCAGTGGTGGATCGATCGTTTTCGCGCCACACTCAGCCTGTTTGACATGGTGCGGCTCGATCACTTCCGCGGCTTCGAGGCCTACTGGGAGGTCTCAGCGGGCGCGACGACAGCCATTCATGGACGCTGGGTGAAGGGGCCGGGCGAAAATTTTCTGACTGCCCTGCAGGGTGCGTTTGGCGAGCTTCCTATCGTGGCGGAAAATCTGGGAGTGATCACTCCCGCGGTGGAGAAGCTCAGGCACCAGTTTGGCCTGCCGGGAATGAGCCTGCTGCAATTCGCTTTTGGCAACGATCCGCAGGGGCCGTCGTTTCGTCCACACAATTATGCGCGCGACCTAGCCGCTTACACCGGTGGTCACGACAACGACACAACGGTTGGATGGTGGTCGAGTTCCGGAGCGGGAGACAGCACGCGCTCTGCCGAGGATGTGCGCAAAGAACATGCCTTCGCGCGCAGTTATCTGGGACTCGAGGACGAGTCCGAAATCCATTGGGCGATGATCCGGGCGGTGCTGGCTTCGGTGGCCGATATCGCCATTGTCCCGCTGCAGGATGTGCTTGGCCTGGGCAGCGAAGCGCGCATGAATCTTCCGGGCAGGATCAGC
>DATDGP010000268.1:0-5939 GCA_036522035.1 Terriglobales bacterium | reverse complement strand
GGGACTTGCGCAACCGCTCCAGCAGGTTCACTTCCTGGGGCAGCAAGAACAAGGGAGAGCGAGTCGATCGTCTCGGCATAGGTCGAGCATAGCATGCTTCTAGTCCTTATAGATAGCTTTCACTGAAACGATATACTAGTACCACGCGCCACGACAAGACACCTGACAAGGATAAAGAAATGTACAAGCTCAGAAATCTATTCCTCGTAAGCTTATCCCTGCTGGTTCCCTCTTTGCAGGGCTGGAGCCAAGCCAGCGTCAATGAAAGCCTCGAGAGCGCATTCATCTACGTGGACGCGGCCAAGGGCTCAGACAGTAATCCCGGAACACCGGCCCGGCCGCTGAAGGCCCTCAACGCGGCTGCCAGCCTGGCGGAGACCAACAACCAGAAGAATGTTGGAAGTCGCGTGGTCATCAATCCCGGCACCTATCGCGAAGCCGTGACGCTGGCCGGCACGGCCAGGACCACGGGTTCACCCATCACTTTTGAAGCCGCCACCAGCGGTACGGTGTTTGTGTCCGGCGCGCAGCCCTACACCGGCTGGAAGACAGACGCATCAAACAGCAGCATCTGACTCACTCCTGGTCTTATGCCTGGGGCCTCTGTGCTCCGCTTCCCGGAGCGCCCGTTGCGCCCAACATCGTGCTGCGCCGGGAGATGGTTTTTGTGAACGGCACTCCACTGACGCAGGTGCTTTCATTCAGCGAAATGATGCCGGGGACTTTTTACGTCGATGAAAAGGGCGGCACGCTCTACATCTGGCCGGCGGCGGGGACGAACGTGAGCGCAGCCGATGTTGAAGTGTCGGCGCTCCCTCAGGTCTGGACCGTTCTGGAACAGTCAAACCTGGTGATGCGCGGATTCACCTTCGAGTATGCCAACTCCTGCCATGATACTGGAGCTGTGGAAGTGTCGGGTTCCGGGACAACCGCCGGCAATGTCCTGTTCGACGGCGACAGCTTTGTGTGGAACAACGCCCACGGGCTCAGGATTGCCCCCCCGGCGATGGACTACACGGTGCAAAACAGTGTAGCCAACCACAACGGCGAGAGCGGATTTCAGGCGTCCAAGGTGAAGTACGGCCTGTTCCAGTCGGACCAGGCTTCCTATAACAACTGGCGGGGTGCGCAAGGCGCGTATTACAACTGGAACTCCGGCGGCGCGCACCTTTACCAGATGCACGACCTCACGATCGAGGGCTTGGAGTTGAGCTACAACCAGACCTACGGAGTGCACTTCGATACCGACAACGAAAACGTGACCATGAGCTCCATCGTGGGGCAGGGGAATCAACTGGTCTCCATGTTCGTGGAGAAGAGCCAGGGCCCGGTGAGCATCGCGAGCAGCTCCTTCTGCGCCGGAAGTCAGGCGCTCTCTGCCAGCGACGTGGGGATGGTACTGCGCAACTCCGAGTCTGTGACCGTGACCGGCAGCAACTTCGTGAACAACTACGGCGACGTGTCCGTCACGGGAATCGCAGGCGGGATTCCGGTAAGCAACTGGGAGACGGGCCAGGGCTACCAGTTGATTACGCAGAATCTCACCTTGATGCAGGATGTGTTTCAAGCGGGTAGCGGCCAGCGACTCTTCTCCGACAGCCTGGGCGGCACGGACTGGGCCGCGTTCCAGGGCACACTGGCTTCGAACTACAACACCTGGTGGGATGGGTCCAACACGAAGCCTTTCACCGTGCCGATTTCGAAGACGGGGGCTACTGAAACCTTTTCGGGTTGGCAGACGACCACCGGTCAGGATAAGCAGTCCACCTAGGCGGATCCCCCGGGCAATCCTGCGGCCGCGTGTTCGAGCTTGCCTGACATGACGGACTACTGGTTCGTGGTGCCCTTTACCGCCAGCCCGGCGACCGTCAGTCCGGGACGCGCCACCGCCTTCACGGCTACCGTCGTGCCGCTCGATTTCAATGGCACCGTTCAGCTCAACTCCGATGGCGTACAGAGTATCCCGGGCGCGCGAGGCAGTTGGTCGGCTGGTTCCGTAAGCCCGAATGGATCAGCCACGTTCACCGTGACCACCAGCGGCTCCACTCCAGCCGGCACTTATCCGGTCGTCTTGATGGCCAACAGCGGAAGTCTCACCCGCACGGTGACGGTTCTGGTGACGGTACAGTAGCCGGTCGGCCAGGGACGCGTGCCGTGTCAAACGGTGCGTCCTCCCGGGGATCAACTCGCCGCTCGATCGACCTGCAGGATGCCGAAAACGTTGCGCTCGGTATCGAGGCAGGTGGCGAAATGTCCGACCCCGGGGATGTGCATCTTGGGCGCCGCCACTTTGCCGCCGTGCTGCTCAATAGCGCTGATGGCGTCGTCGATCGAGGCGACGTCGATGGTGTTGACCGTTCCCTTATACATTTCGCTGCGAGGCGTTAAGCCGCCGTTGATGCCCGGCTCCCCATCTCCCGTGGTGGCGAGCCAGTAATCCATCGGTCCGCCCTCCCACTTATTGATCTTCCAGCCAAAAACCTCGCTATAGAATCTGGAGGCACGCTGGGGATCGTCGACCGGTATATCAAAGTGAACCACTCGTGGCATGTTGTTCGTCTCCTGAATGAAGATTTTGTACCGCGCATTGCCGTTGGACGCTAAAAGGCATAAGGAGGGTCACCGCAAGCCGCTGAGTGAGCGACGAAAAAATTCGGGTTCGCACTTCAAAGCACCCTTACGGCCTCGCCTTCGTTTCGCGCAGGCCGGGGTGGTACCGCTGGGCCGCAAATCCCACCACCGCACCCAGGATGCTGCCCGGCAGCATGATCTGGAAGTAGTATCCGTGTTGCATCTGGGCCACGGCAAACGCCAGAAGCATCCCCACCGCGAGCCCGAATAAGATGCCTAGCGGTAGCGAATTGACCTTCTTGGCGAAGTAGCCCGCGCACAGCCCGACCACGAGTCCCTTGAAGGTTGAGCCGATCACGATCCCGATAATTCCAGGCCGCGCGGCCGGCGTGAACCAGGCCGTCAGGCCATCGAAGATGCCTAGAAAGCCTCCCAGCAGCAACCCGAACACAGGCTTGTTCATGTTGATCCTCCCAGCCTTCTATTACGCGTTTCGGAAGTTCTCTTTAACGCCGGATGAAAAAAAAGAGCACCAGGCGCATCAGCAGGTAGGCCAGGATCAGGCCTACGAGCGTGCGGTTCCGGGAGAGCAGCCGCCCGGCGCGCTCCACCAGGGTCTCGCGGTGGGCGCTCACGGACAAGCCATCGAGGTAGCGGCCGATGTCCGCCGCCAGGTCCAGAACGCCCGGGTATCTCGCTGCGGGATCCTCGGCGGTCGCCTTGGCCACGATCGAGCGTAGTGCCGGCGGGATGCGCCCCGGTTCCCGGGGGGTCCCGACAGCCCGAGAGGCCCCGGAAAACTGTTCCTCGCCGGCGGCGAGGAAAAAGCTCAGAATGCGCCCCAGCGAATACACATCGCTTCGGCCATCGATCAGGTCCACGGCTCCACGCGACTGCTCCGGCGCCATGTAGCGAGCGGTCCCCACCACCGTTCCGGCCGGATCGCGCCCACCCCATGCCTGGGCCACACCCCAGTCGAGCACCAGGACCTCCCCGAACGGTCCCAGCATGATGTTCTCCGGCTTCAGATCGCGGTGAATCACTCCCTGCGAGTGCGCGAAGGCGACCGGCTCCGCGATGCGCGCAAATGTCCGGAGGAGTTCGGGCAGAGGTTGCGCCCGGTCCCGAAGCTGGTCGAGGCGTTGGCCCTGCACCAGCTTCATCACATAGTAGGGGCGGCCATCCGGCAGGGTGCCGGCGTCGTGAATGGGGACGATGCCGGGGTGCTCGAGCCGGGCCAGGATTCTAGCCTCGTCCCTCATGCGGGCCGCAGCCTGGCCACTGCTGTCGAGGAAGTGGAGCACCTTGATTGCCACCGGGCGGTCCAGCACCGCATCCCGCGCCAGATGCACGGCGCCCATTCCGCCGCGGCCAAGCTCGCGGACCAACTCGTAGCGAGTGCCGGTCAGGTCCGGCGTCTCGATGGATTCCCGAAGCCGGTCAATGGCGTCGTCGGAGAGCCAGTCCATGGACGAAAGCCCCAAGCAGGCAGAGTACTATGACTTGCCAAGCCGGACTTCAGGATTTGGCCCGTTAAGGGGCCCGACCTTGAGTAGCCGTAGATGCCAATGAAAAACCCCACCCTTCGCCCTGGCGGTTGGGTCACACCGCAGCGTGAAGAATGGGGCTTTCCCAGTCCACAATGCTCGAACGGAGCGGCAAATCTACTGCTTGGTGAGATCAAATTCGTTAGTCCGGTTCGACCGCTTATCGTCGTAGCTGGCTTTGGCGGTCTTGCCGTCAGACGCGACCTTCATCTTGAGGACTCCGATCACTTTCCCATCGCGCTTGTCGGTTTCTTCCAGCGTGTCCTTGCCCATCATCTTTACGGAGATGCTGGTTACGCCCGGATCGCCTTTCATGGGCGCGTCCGTGCCATCCAACTTGGCTGTGTACGACTGGCCAGTCGGATTGGTCATGGTGATCTCGTCACCGTTGACCTTGTACGTGAAGGCCGTGGCGTTCTCGGACAGGCTCTCGATCTTGGTGGTTCGCCAGGAGCCTGAGATTGCGTTCGAGCCCGCGGGACCCTTCGCGACCCGCATCGCCTCGCCCTTGCCCGTGACCGGAGGCCCGCCGTTGGTGTTGCTGCTGTCACTGAAGGTAAATGTCATGGTTTTGCCATCGGAGGAAACCGCCGAGGTCGCGGTGACAACAGCCACGTCCCCTTTCTTGTCGGTTTCTTCGATCTCATGATCACTGACGACCTTGATGGCTACCGAGTCGTAGTAGGGATGGCCACTGACGGGCTGGTCCGAGCCATCAGCCTTGATCTTGTACGGTGGAATGCATGTCTTGCATTCGTACATGCCGTCTTGCAGCAGGAATACGTCCGGCTTCTTGGAGAAATCCACCTTGTTCAGGTCGATTTTCCAGGTGCCGTCGAAGGCGCTTTGCGCCATCGCCAGCGTGGGCATCAGCAGGGCCCCGAGCGCTACCACGAAAAAGAGTCTTTTCATCATACGGTCTTCCCTCCGTTTGAATCATAAACAATGATTGGCAGTTGACCCAATTCTGCCGCGAAATCATACCAGAAAACGTTGAAAACGCCAGCGACAATACCCAGATTACTTCGTACCGGTTTGATAGGATCGGACCCCTCCGTTTCCGGCTCCTACTTTACCCCCAGCAGCGCGCGGGCCTCGCGGCGGAATTCAGCTTCGTCCGCGGTCATTTCACGCAGCTTATCGAGCACGATGCGCCGAAACTCGCGCCGGGCCGCCGCCAGGAAATTGGTGACCTGGATTGAGGAGAGACTGAACTCGCGGGCTAACTGATCGTAACTCACCGATACCTCATCCGAGTTCAGGTCATAGCGCTCGAAAATCTGAAAGTGCACTTGCTTGTTACCCGCAGCGCAATTCTGCCGCAAGGCCTCGACCGACAGGCCCATGAGACTGCGAATCCACTCTTTGTGAAAATAGTCTTCGATGGACTCCCCGGTTTGCGGCAGGTGGTCGCGCAACTCGCCTTCGGCGGCGCGAAAATCGAGCGAAAACAGGGTTGAATTTCCGCCGCGCTTGATCCGGCGCGCCGACTCTCTGCCGTTCAATACGAACCTGTCGAGGCAGATGCGCAGATAGGTGCGGAAGCTCCCCTTGTCGGGCTCGTACGAATCGAAGAAGTGCTTTTCCAGGGCGCGCGCGAAGAATTCTTGCGTCAGGTCCTCGGCGTCCTCAGGCGAGGCGTTCCATTTGATGCGGACGTACTTATAAACGGGCTTCCAGTAGGCTAGTACATCGTACAGTTAGTGCTTTATAGTATTCTTTTTGGGACGGCGCCGGGATTTCCGTGGGTGCGCCACCTGGTACTCTTGGGTCTTTTCGATAATGTGTTGCAAGTGCTCCGGCCCTTTCGTCCAGACGAAA
>DATDGP010000267.1:0-28218 GCA_036522035.1 Terriglobales bacterium | reverse complement strand
GGGTGGCACGCCGGCAGTGAGCGAGACGTACAGAGCAACTTCAGAGAATCTCGACGAGTTCTATCGCGGGCGCAAAGCGGGATCCGTGACCGCGAGTTTGTATTTGCCCGGCGGAGGATTTTGGGCATCATAGGGTCTGTCGGCGCCGATAAGAACATTCCTGCGATCGTCCCCGGCCGGCTCTTCCCTCCCCAGACTTCGTCGTGTCAACGACGTTGATTGAGACCACACCAAACTCCAGCGGTCCGACAGGAGCTATGATGGCGGCACGCCGTTGGGAAACAGCTTGGCCAGAAACTCCTTGTCGGCCGTCATCAGCTTGAAGCGGTCGAACTGGACTTCCTCTTTCCACTGCTTGTCGAAGTCGGCCGGGTTCAGGGCTTTGGCTTTGGCGAATTCGTCGAGCGAAGCCTGCTTGTCGCCGACCAGGTAATCCAGGAACGCCAGCCGCATGTGGCTGCCGAAGCTGTTGGGGGCATAGCCTACCGCCTTTTGTGCCGCAGTTCGGGCTTTTTCCATGTCGCCCGAGTCGATGGCTTTGAACGTCTGATCGCCGTAGAGGTAAGCCAGATTCAGGTCGAGCAAGCGGCGCAGCTCGGTGAAGGGATCGGGATTGTCGTCGACGTTGATATAGATGGAGCGATCATTATTCGTATTGCGGCCTCCACCCTTGCGCACCACCAGCATCGAGGCTGACTGGCGACCACGGGAATCGCCACCTGCTGCGTCTCCGGCCTTGAGCGCGGCATAGAGTCGCTCGGCCAGCTCACCGGAAGCGGCTTCAAAGGCCTTGCCCATCGAGTCCGGGACCTGTGGACCAACGAGAATATTGCCTTGTGCCGACCAGGTCTTGCCCTGGCGCATGCCGGCCCAATTCGGCGCGTTCGGCCCCGTATAAGCGGCCACGTTGCCGTGGGCGTCGACGATGGCGACCTGGCGGCCGTCTTTGCCGGGGAACTTGTCATCAGCCAAGAGTTTTTTCAGCACCTCCGGCGCGGTCATTCCCTGCCGCAGCAGATCGATGGCCTGCTGACCGTAGCCCACGTTGACGTCCGCTTGGGTGGCCACCGCGCCGACGTCCGCCATGGCCCAAGGCACCACCGATCCCACAGAAAAATATCGCGACGCCACCGCTACTCCCATCTCCCCGGTCTTGGGATCAATGGCGACGATCGAGAATGTCGAAACGGGCGGCAGTGACTGCCCAACCGCCCCGCTGGCAATGAGAAACAAAACGGGCAGGAACAACTTACGTCGTTTCATGATTTACTCCGATTTGCCGTCTTGGGCACGGCGGTTTACTGCTGATTACTGACTACTGACTGCTGATTGCTTTTGTCACGCCTGTATCCCCAGTACGTAGGCGGTGATGATCACCGCGAGCACGCCGAGAGATATCAGCACATATTTATATTCCCGCTCACGCAGAAATTGAACCCCTGCCACGATGATGCGCAGCCCCGGCGTGGCCAGAAGAATCACGAATCCAGCGACAGTGATTGGGTGTCCCCAACGCCCGGTGAAGTTGAGCAACAAGCCACCCAGGATACAGGCGAAAGCCGAGTAGGCGCCGATCTTCAGGGTTAGAGCCAAGGCGTGGTCCGTGGCTGCGTTCTCCCGCTTCATCGAAAGCCTCCGCTCGCCAGCTTGTAGAACATCTCCACCGCGAACCAACCGGTAACGCCGATCAGCAGAATCAGAATGTAGAAGCTGTGGACGCGGTGCTTGAGCCGCGCGGCCAACAGCGAGCCCGCGAACACGCCGGCTACCAGCGGCGCCGCGACGGCGGTGTTGACGTCGCCGCGTCCCCAATAGACCAGCGCGCTGGTAGCCGCGGTCACGCCGATCATGAAGTTGCTGGTAGCAGTAGCCACGCGCAACGGCACCTTCATGAAGTGGTGCATCACTGGAACCTTGATGGGTCCGCCGCCAATCCCCAGCAGCCCCGAAAATCCGCCGGCCAGCAATGACGCGCACATCCCCAGGGGGTAGTTGTGGATCGTGTAATCCGTCCAGTTCACTTCCGGCTCGCGCTTGCGCGAGCGCCAGGCCTTCCCCATCATCGAAAACGAACTGTAGGCAAGGAAGCATGCAAACAGCAGGGCCAGTGTGCGACGGTCGATATGATGGGCCATCACTGCCGCGATGAAGGCTCCGACGGTGGTGGCGAGCTCGAGCGTCATGCCCAGACGGATATCGGTGACGTGTTGCTCGACGTAAAGCGCGGAGGTCGCTGTCGAGGTCGCGATCACCGAGACCAGGCTCACGCCGATGGCCTGATGCATGGGCAGCCCGTAGTAGATGGCAACCACCGGCGCCAGAATCACGCCGCCCCCAACCCCGGTCAGGGCCCCGACACCGCCTACCAAGAAGCCGATCACTACCAGAAGCAGCAAACCGGTCTCGCTCATCGGATCCTGCCCCGCAACAACAGGAGATCATCCTCGCGAAGAGACAGGGCCTCTCCGCGCAACACCGCGCCGACCGAGACAAGCACCACGGCCATCACGGCCAACATCATCAAGGGAATACGCTCGTGCCCGAGCAGTGCGCCCTCCGACACCGCGATTAGAGGAACGACGAGACTGATTGTAGACAATTGGTAGGGCTGCATGTGTTTGAGAAGCCAATAGTAAACGACAAAAGCCACGCACGAGCCGAAGATCGTCAGAAAGGCGAGCGCGGCCAGTGAGGTCGGCGTCCAGTGGGGGTGGCGACGGCCCTCAAATACCCACACACCCCACCACAGTGCCGCGGATCCCAAGAGGAGTTGCATGGCGGTGGAGACGACTGGGTCAACCTCATCGAGACGCTTCTTGGCGTACACCACTGACCACCCGCTCAGCACCATGGCAATGAGCACAGCAGCGCCTCCCAACAGAGCCGGCCGGGTCGTATTCAATTCAGTGGTAAAAAATAGGGCAACCAGGCCGCCGCAGGCGATCACCAGGGCGAAAACAGCATTCCTCGGTACCTTGTGGCTGGTCATGACGGGAGTAAGCAGCGACACCACCAAAGGCATCGCCGAAAATAAGACTGCGGTCATCGACGAAGCGATGTGTTGTTCTGCCCAGAACAACAAACCGTACGGCACCGCCATGATGGTGATACTTAGAACACCAATCGCGTTCCATACCCGCCCGTCGCGCGGCCAACGCCTGCGCTGCACCAGAGCCATGAACAGCAACAGAAAGCCGCCGGCCATGAAGCGGATCGCCGCGCCTTCAAGCGCAGGGATATCCTCAACCAGGAAACGGATTGCCAGCCAGGTGCTTCCCCAAATCAGGCATAGCGACAGATAGCCCAGCAACTTGTGCCGGGCCGAGGTCGAAGGTCCGGAATCTGACGTGGTCGGGATGGGGGGAGTCATCGGTAGCTCAGTTTAAACGATGGGAATGATCGCTGAGCTTGGCGGCGCCTCAAAAGCATGAGGGCACGGCCTGTGCCGTGCCCTCATGCGAACCGGGATCCCAGCTGGTTACTGCGCCTGCGGAGCGCGTGGATCGGGACGCACCACGCTGGCCACATTCTTGGGCGTCGAAAGGTATCCGCTTACCGTGTTTTTGTCGACCGCGTTGATCACCACTTCAAACAAATTGCGGTCGCGGCCGGTGTAAAACTGCAGTGGCTCATTGATGGTCTTATCCTTCTTCTCGATCCTCTTGTCGTCGGCCAGCACGTAGATCGTAAATTGGCTCTTCTTGGGATCTGCTTTCTTTAACTGCAAGCTGACGCTGGACAGGTGCATGGGTTCACCGCCCTTCTTCAACGTAAACTCCAGGTAATCGCGATCGCCGCGATGCCTTAGGACTTCGAGCTCGTCGTGGTTGGTGGCAATCAGTTCGCTGTGGCGATTCAGGTCGCCGATAGCATGTTCCAGCTTGCCCTTGGTCGTGGCCAGATCGGTCTTGGTGTCTCCCAGGTCGGCCCCCATCTTGGAGACGTCGCCCTTGACCCCGTTGACCTCACCCGCCACCTGGCCGAACTGCTGCTTGGTGGCCTCTTCGTCACCCTTCAAACGCGAAACAGTCGCGTTCTCTTGAGACTGCAGAACCGCGGCCTTCTTGTTGAGGTCCTTCTGTGTCATGCCGATATTTCCGGCCAGAACGGTGACCTGCGCCCGCAATTGGCCGTTGTCTTCGTTCAGCTTGGCAAGAGCTTTCTGCGACTCGCCCTGCAGTTTCTCGAGATCGCCGAGATGAATCTGCGCCATCACCATGAAAACAGCGGAGCCGATCATGTACACCACCACTGCACTCATGAGGATGGTACGCACCATCGAGTTTCCGCCGTCATTCTGGGACATATCAGACATAAGGTTCTCCATTTGAGAAGCTGAACTGCCAGTCAACGCTCAATTGTTGAGCAGAACTGCTGGCCTGTCAATTGACCCGCAGGTTCCGGCCGGACAGGGACCAATTGACCCTTTGGGTGGGAACCCACCCCCCTAATTCGGTGTCAGCTCTGGCTAACATCTTGGCCATCAATACCTTGGGCCTCTAACCGCATCTAAACTCTTATGAACCTTGAACCCAACCCAGCCGGCCGACAGCCCGGGCCATACACCGTGCGGCAGTGGATTTCGCTGATCCTGGTCGTGGCGGGCTGCGGCCTTTTGGGTTATGTAGGCGGACAGTACTGGTACATGGTCCATACCCAACGCCAGCTCGAAGCGTCATGGCAATCTCAGGCGAACGCCAGTGGTGGAGATGGACGTTCTCTCGCCGCAGCGGTTACTGCGGGGAAGCCCCTGACCCGGTTGATGGTACCCAAGATCAACTTGGAGGCAATCGTCTTGGAGGGCTCGGATCGCCAGCAGCTCATCGCAGGACCCGGTCACATCACCGATACGGCGATGCCCGGCGAGACTGGCAACGCAGTTATCACCGCGCACCGCGACACATTCTTCCGTCACATCTTCGAACTGGAAAAGGGCGACGAAATCACCGTGCAGCGCGACGGCCGCACTTTTCGCTATCGGGTCACCAGCAAGAGGATTGTGCCGCCTACAGACCTAAGTGTGCTTCGCCCTACGACCGACGCTCAGCTCACCCTCATCACGTGCTATCCGATCTACTACATCGGTCCGGCGCCGCAGCGCCTAGTGGTGTTTTCTAAGCTGGTCCCCGAAGCAGAACCCGTGGGACAACGGCCCGCAACCATGTATTGATCGGCCGCGCCGCAACGCTTCTCCTTTTACAATGGAGCCTTGACTTCGCCTGACGTAATCATCGCCGGAGGAGGCCTAATCGGTGTCTCGATCGCGCTGGAGCTGGGTTGGTCAGGCGCGCAGGTGTTGGTCCTTGACCGTGGCGAGCCAGGCCGCGAAGCCTCTTCTGCAGCAGCCGGCATGTTGGCGGCCTCTGACCCCGAGACACCGCTTTCCTTGCGCCCGCTAGCGGTTGAAAGCGTCCGCATGTTTCCCGAATACGTTCGCCGGATCGAGAGTCTTTCGGGAATCGGTACCGATTTCCGGCGGCAAGGAAGCATCGAGATCATGGAGCACGGTCCTCGTCCGGCGAGTTACCGCGAGCTGGGGGCAGATGAGTTGCGGAAGATCGAGCCGGGCTTGCAGACTGAGGGACTGCCCACGTTTTTCGTCGATGAAGATAGTGTTGACCCGGCTTTGTTGATGCAGTCGGCCCTTTCGGCCGCCTCGCGAAGCGGCATAGAAGTTCGCGGGCAAACCGAAGTGCGAGAAATTTACGTAAAGGGCGATCGTATGGAGATCGCAACCGCTTCGGGCCGCCTCGATGCTAAGACCGTTGTTGACTGCCGGGGTGCGTGGTCGGGCGAGCCGGTCAGACCGCGCAAAGGACAAGCTCTCTATCTGCGGCCGAAGCGAAGCGGGACCTTAGAGCACGTGTTGCGAGCTCCCGACGTGTACTTGGTTCCGCGCAGTGAGACTCCGCGCTATGCCGAGAAGATCTTTGTCGGAGCCACGGTAGAGGACATAGGGTTCGACAAGACGGTCGAACCCACAACCATTGCCCGCCTGCACGCCGCCGCGGCGCGATGGGTCCCTGAACTGGCTGCGGCGGAGGTGACGGCAAGCTGGGCCGGCTTGCGTCCCGGCAGTCCCGACAATCTGCCCCTTCTGGGTAAGACCGCCATGCGCGGCGTCTTCACCGCCACCGGCCATTTCCGCAATGGGATCCTGCTGGCGCCGGTGACCGCCCGTATTATGGCCGATCTAATCGCGGCAAAGCCCGCGCCGCTCGATATTTCCGCGTTTTCGCCCCTGCGATTCTCCGGCGCCAAGGCCTATCCTTTCGAAATAAAGCCCACCTCCCGCTGATTCATGAAAAAATGGTTACATGGACCTGCCGGCACTCTTGATCCAGCTTCTGCTGAAGATGGGCGTAGCCACCGCCGTCGCCAGCGCGCTCGGACGATCGCGGGAATTTAAGAAGCTGCTTTTTCGCCATAATCGCTCCCGTCTTGACACTTTGCTGCTGGTCCTGTTCACCTGCATTCCGTTTGCCCTGGGCGTTTACATCCGCTGCACCGTAAAGCCGTTCCAGGCAGCGGACCTCGGCTTTGAAGTCTCGATTTTGATCGGCGTCATGGGGGGACGAATGTCTGGCATGGTCGGCGGCGCCCTGCTGGCATTTCCGGCCATGTTTTACGGCGAGTACCTCACGCTACCGGTCAACGTTCTGGCTGGGCTTCTGGCCGGATCGCTGCGCCACTTCTGCCGCAACGAAGAAGATATCTGGACGTTCTCACCCTTCATCGACTTAAGCGTGTATCGCTGGATGAGGCGAAATCTGCGCCATCCCCGTATCGAGTGGCAGACCGCGTTCTTTCTCATCATCATCGCGCTCGAGATCGCGCGATTGGAGCTTCAGTGGGCCATGCCCAAGCGTTTGTGGGTGCTCTCGCTCTCGAGTCCATGGGCATTGCTGGCGGTGTTCGCCACCGTGGTGGCCACGATCGGCATCCCGATCAAGCTATGGAATAATGCGCGCATTGAGATGAAGCTCGAAGAACAGGAAAAACTCCTGCTGGAAGCACGTCTGGACGCCCTGCAGAGCCAGATCAATCCGCACTTCCTCTTCAACACCCTCAACTCTATTTCCTCGCTGGTGCGGTTCGATCCTGACCGCGCGCGCGAATTGATTGTGAAGCTCTCCAAACTGCTGCGCCGGCTCCTCGGCAAACACGATGAGTTTGTGCAATTGCGTGAGGAGATCGAATTCCTGGAAGATTATCTGGACATCGAAGTCGTGCGCTTTGGCCGCGACAAGCTGCGCGTGTACAAGCATCTGGACCCGGACACGCTGGACATCGTGGTTCCCTCCATGCTCTTGCAGCCCTTGGTTGAAAACAGCATCAAGCACGGTCTGTCCCCCAAAGTCGATGGCGGGAGCATCACGCTGCGCAGCCGACTGCAGGACGGCCATCTGGTGATCCACGTGGAAGATGATGGAGTGGGCATGAACGCGCCACCCGCGATTGCGGCGCAGGCCGGATCGGGACGCGGTATCGGCCTGGTCAACGTGGCGGAGCGGCTGCACGTGCTTTTCGGAGAAGAAGGCAAAATGACGGTGCAGAGCCGCGACGGACAGGGCACGCTGGTAGTCGTGGAGCTGCCGGTGCTACAGCACGAGGAGAATCCAGCGACGCCCGTCTATGCCGATCGGCCCAGCACCCGCTCATAGAATTTTTCGTATTCCGGGATGATCTTGTTGGCGCAGAAGCGCGCTTGCGCCTCCCATCGCGCCGTCGCTCCCATCTCGCGCAGGCGTTTCTCGTCAGACAGGATCTCGATTGCGTGGCGAGCCATCGTGGGCACATCGCCCACTTCGGCCAGAAAGCCGGTGCGGCCGTGCTCGATTACCTCGGGCACTCCGCCGACGGCTGTGGCAATCGCCGGCACCTCGCAGGCCATAGCCTCAAGCGCGGCCAGGCCGAAGGATTCCAGCTCGCTGGGCACGAGCATAAGGTCGGCGATCGAGAGCTTCTCATTGACGCGGCCAACCTTGCCCAAGAACTCAACTTTCCCGCGCAAGCCTTTCTTGCTGACCAGCCACTCTGCCTGCGAACGTTCCGGACCGTCGCCCATCAGCAGCAGCCGCGACGGAATCTTCTTCTGCACCAGGTCAAAGATCTCGATGACGTCCGAGATGCGCTTAACTGGGCGGAAATTGGAAACGTGAACCAAAATGCGTTCGTCTTCGCGTGCGAATTCCTTGCGCAGGGCCGCGTTCGGCTGGCGTTTGTAGATATCGCAATTCACGAAGTTGTAGATGACCTCGATGGGATTGCGAATGTCGAACTCCTGGAGTGTGCGCTGCTTCAGGTAGTTGGAGATTGCAGTCACGCCATCACTCTGTTCAATGGAATAGCGAGTCACCGGGAGGTAAGAACGGTCCGCGCCAACGATCGTGATGTCGGTTCCATGCAAGGTAGTGACGAACGGCAGCCGGCGGGCCTTACCTCTGTCATCGGCCGCAAGCATCTGCCGCGCCAGCAGCGCGCTCACGGAGTGAGGAATTGCGTAGTGCACGTGCAGGATATCCAGGTCGTAGAGCTCGGCGACCTCCGCCATGCGGGTGGCCAACGCCAGATCATACGGGGGGTATTCAAACAGCGGATACTGGGAGACCGTAACCTCATGAAAGAAAATCTGCGGCTGTTGCTGATTCAATCGGATCGGCTGCTGGTACGCGATGAAATGCACTTCGTGCCCACGGGCCGCCAGCTCGATCCCGAGCTCTGTGCCGACGACTCCGCTGCCACCGTACGTCGGATAACATGTGATGCCGATTTTCATTTTTGGTCGCTGGGCTCCACCGGCGGCGCCTGAGACCTCTCCAACACCTTTTGTGCCTGGCGGCGGGCGCACCGCCGAAGCCGGCCTCGCTTTTGCCTTATGGGTCAACTTTTGGATTCAGGCTCTGACCATAGGATTCACGATTCTTTGAGGTCAGCGTAGGATATCAGCTCGATCCCTCGGCTCTTGAGTCTATCCTTTGTTACGGGAGAACTCAGAGCCTCGAGCTCTATCTCGCGCGATCCTACCAAGCGCGTGCCTGTGGCGCGAAGATCGTCGTCGACATATCCGGGATGGCAGACCAGTTCCCAGGTTCCTTCGGGCAACGCGTCAAGCAGAGCGAGCAATGATTTTTGGTCAAGCTTGCCGGTGATGGCGATCCCAACGGTACCGTCGGTGGTCAACATGTCGGCTTCGAGAATTGCCTTACGGAACTCGCCGGCGAAAAGCCGGAATGTGAATACGCCGACCGAACGTAACCACACCCCCGGCCGAGCGGCTACAAATCCGATAGGCCAAGCGCCGATGGGCTCAAACGGGTTCCTGACAGCGCGAACGCCACAGCTTCGGGCCGCGCGCAAGACCGGGCGCAGCACTTGCGGAAACATGTGAGTGTGCTTGTGGCTGTCGAGGTGTGACACGGTGATTCCCTGCGCCTGAATCTTCCTTATCTGCGCTTTGGTCTCGCGCTCGATTTCGTCGGGTAACAGCCGCTTGCCCATGGCGGCCCTCGCAAAATCTTTGAGACTGGTACGAAACCGTCGGTCGCTATGGCTGAGAGAAGAAAGATTGCTTTCGAGCGACTGGCCATCGACCAACACCACGTGGCAGCCCGTCTTAAGGCCCGGCAGACTCTGGGCGATCGTTGCGGCCTCGGCAAATTCCGATGCGTTGGCCATCATGCTGGCGGATGTGATCGCGCCGCTGCTTCCAGCCTCGCGAATCGCCCGATTTACGCCAGAGGTAAGACCAAAGTCATCGGCGTTGACAATGAGGCGGCGCACGAAGAGAGTCTAGCAAAAGTCACTCAGCAGACAGCAATCAGACAAAGGCGAGTGCCTTGGACAGGTTCGATTGCATAAAGCTGCTGCCGATGGACCGAGGAAACTGGGGAGTCTTAGCGATGTCTCTTTGGCTGCCAGGTGATTTGCTGAGTGCTGATCCTACTTCACGCGGTTTTGAGTTCTTCCGACTCCGTTTGATCGAGAAACACCTTGATCTTTTCAAGGAGCGCGGGGAACAGTATCTCTTTCTGGAGACAGGCAGCGATTTCCCTGCCGCAATCGACGTCACCGTAGCCGGTGACTAGAATGATGGGAACGCTAGGGTGTTTCTCGTGTACTCTCCGTGCCAGCTCAAGACCGTCCATGCCCTCCATGCGATAGTCGGTGACCATGAGATCAACGTCTTCCTGATCGAACTTACGGAGCGCGTCCAAGCCGTCATAGGCGCTGACCGCACGATACCCTTGCATCTCCAGGATCTCGCAGCTCAGTCTGGCCAACACTTGATGGTCGTCCACGAAGAGAATGGTCTTCATCATTGCCTCCTTCGAGGCACCGGAATGCCGCCGGGAGCATCAGGATGTGGCGGGATAGGGTTGGCCAACCCTATTATTTGGTTCCGAAACTATCGGAAAAGATGCCCCGATCCGAGACAGAATTTAGTACATCAGGTATCTTCCTACACTAGATCACACTCTATTCTCCGGGAGGGAGGTAGAGCGCCGGTACATTGCTCGTCTTCATGACCTGGTTAAAGGCGGGTACATCTGTGGTCATAATTGCTTTCCAGGCCGCCAGCTGCTGATCTAATCGCCCCCTCAGCATCTTGAAGACCTCGTATTCCTGCTGAGTGGGTGCGCTATCGCCTGCCTGCACAGTCGCGCTGAGGCCGTCCAACTGCTCATTGAGCATATTAGGAAACGCCAAGTTTCCTTCCGATCCCTTCACGTTCACCTGGATCAGTTCTTCCTCGACGGGATTCATCTTCCGGTCGAGTGCGTCCACCTGCTCGAGCACAGACTTGAGGTTGGGATCGTTTTCAAAGCGCGCCTGAATCGCCTTGAGCTCCCCACGAAGTCGACGAATCTGATTCACCGCGCGATGCAGTTCGGCGTTCGCCTCGGTCACCTTCACGGCAAGATCGAATTGTTTCTCCAAGTCGGCAATAGTCACGTCTTTCACACGCGGATCGATCACCACTTCGACCGGCTGCGTCTGGCTCTGGCTTCCTATGGTGAGCTTCACGGTGTATTCGCCGGGCTGTACCAGAGGTCCCTGCGGTCCCTGGTCAGCGTAGAACGCGCCTGGAATTTTCACCGGCGGTTCCCAACGCAGATTCCAGGCGTAACGATTCATGCCCGCGGCTGCGGGAATGGTGCTGACCTCTTTGACCTGGTCCGGCCACTCGGGTGGCTGCTCGGCTTCCTTCTTCTCTTTGCTCGAGAGCCCACGCACCAATTTGCCATGGCTATCGAAGACTTCAAGTTTTACTTCATCTTTAGGGGCGGACTTGAAGTAATAGTCGAAGATGGCGCCGGCCGGTGGATTGTCACCCACAGGCCCACGCCGATCCACCGCATCAGGGTAGTGCAAGCGCAGGATGGTTTGCGGCTTGTACAACAGAATTTCTGGATGTACGGCAGGATCGATCTGGCGCAGCGGGCTAATGTCATCCAGCACCCAGAAGGAACGGCCGTGCGTGGCTGCGATCAGATCGTCACCGTGAATCTCAAGATCGTGGATTGGGACCGTGGGCAGGTTGAGCTTGAGCGGCTCCCAGTGGCTACCATCGTTTAGAGAGACGTAGACTCCGGTTTCCGTCCCGGCAAAAAGCATCCCCTTGCGCTTGGGATCTTCACGCACCGAGCGAACGTAGGAACCTTCAGGGATGCCGTTGGCGATGGGGATCCAAGTCTTGCCAAAATCCCGCGTGCGGTAAATATACGGACGGAAGTCATCCAGCTTGTGGCGATCGACGGCGATATACGCTGTTCCTCGATCATAGTGCGACGCCTCCACAATGCTGATCATGCTCCACTCCGGCAGGTCTTTCGGCGTCACGTTCTCCCAATGCTCTCCGCCATCCTGGGTGAGCTGTACCAGGCCGTCATCGGTACCGGCCCAAATCGTGTCTTTCGTTACCGGCGATTCGGCAACGGCAAAGATCGTGTCGTAATACTCCACGCTGGTGATGTCCAGAGTGATGGGCCCGCCTGAGGGCTTCTGCTTCGACTTGTCATTGCGGGTGAGGTCGGGGCTGATCTTGGTCCAGCTCTGGCCGCGGTCTGTGGACTTGAACAGCGTCTCCGACGCCCAGTAGATGGTGTTGGGGTCGTGCGGCGAAAGCAATAGCGGCGAAGTCCAATTGAAGCGAGGTCTTAGCTTTTCGGCGCCATTGCCGGACACGTCCAGGGGCCAGACGGAAATATCCACCGCTTGCTCGCTCCGTTTGTCAAATCGCGTGACAGTAGCTTCCGCTCCCGCATAAACAATGTTGGGATCGGGCGGATACGGCGCGATGTACCCGCTTTCACCGCCCCCGACCTCGTACCAGTCCTGGCGTCCGATGACGCCATCATCATCGAAGCTCTTGATGGCAACCGTGCTGTTGTCCTGTTGCGCGCCGTAGATGTAATAGGGCCAGCGATTGTCGGTGATCACGTGATAGAACTGCGCTGTCGGCTGGTTGTATTGGGTGCTCCAGGTGGTGCTCCCGTCGAGCGAGACGGTGGCGCCGCCATCACTGCCGTTGATCATGTGCTGCGGATTGTCCGGATCAAGCCACAGTCCGTGATGATCGCCGTGTGGCGCCGGCAGAAGGTTGAAGGTCTTGCCGCCGTCCACGGAGCGGAACATTCCGGTGTTCAACACATAGACGGTGTCAACGGATTTTGGATCGGCAAAGAGGTGGGTGAAGTACCAGGCGCGCTGGCGCAAGCGACCATCCTCGTTGACGCGGGTCCAGTTCTCGCCGCCATCCTCGGAGCGGTAAAGCCCGCCTTCTTTCGACTCGATCATCGCGTAGACGCGGTTGGAGTCGGCGCCGGAAACTGAAACCCCGACGCGGCCCATAATACCGCCGGGAAGCCCGTTGCCGTGAAGACGTGTCCAGGTCGTTCCGCCGTCGATGGACTTGTACAGGCCACTGCCCGGACCGCCGCTGTTTAAACTCCACGGCGTGCGATAGACCTCCCACAGCGAGGCAAAAAGAATATTGGCGTTGTTAGGATCAAAAACAACATCGATGGCGCCGGTCTTGTTGTCCTTGAAGAGAACCTTTTGCCAGGTGGCACCGCCGTCGGTGCTGCGGAAGACACCGCGCTCATCATTGGGACCGTAGGCGTGCCCCAGGGCCGCGACAAAGACGATATTAGCGTTTCGTGGATCAACGATGACCGCGCCGATGTGGCGCGTATCTTTCAAGCCGACATTCTTCCAGTTCTTGCCGCCGTCAATGGACTTATACACGCCGTTGCCGTAAGAAATGTTGCCGCGAATGCAAGCTTCCCCGCTGCCAGCATAGATCACGTTGTGGTCTGACGCGGCGACGGCGATAGCGCCGATCGAAGCCGTGTCCTGATTGTCAAAAAGAGGCTTCCAGTTAGCGCCAGCATCAGTCGACTTCCACACTCCTCCGGCAGCGCCCCCGAAATAAAACACGCTGGGCTCGCCGGGCACTCCGGTCACAGCCAGCACACGGCCGCCGCGAAAAGGACCCACCTGTCGCCAGCGCATGCCACTGAACAGACTTTCGTCCGCCACTACGGCTTCGGCGACGGGTGGCTTGGCCGCTCCCCTTCTCCTCTGCGCTCCAGACGAGGTTTTGTTTGGCTGGTCCTGGGATGCCGGGGGATTTTGAGCGAAACCAATGGGGGCCAGACAGAGCAGGAACGGCAAGACGATGCGGTGGCTGATCATAAGGCGAAGCTCGGCTCCTAAGTGGCAAGCGGACAATAATAGCACTTGGGAATTAGCACGGCTCAAGTAGATGTTAAGAGTGGGCTAACTGATGAGAATGCCTGGTTGGGCTTTTAGTTGGGCTTAAATTGCAGTTATTGCCAGTCGCTATTTGCTTTTTTCCGCAAATCCCACCCTCCCGTCACGATAATCGATCACCACGCGCAAGCCCTCCAGCGTGCTGAAACCGATTTGACCGGAGACTTCCGTTCCCAAGTCTTTGCTGACGGAGTGGAGATCTACAGTGATTAGCCTTTGGCTAGAGCGGCGGGTCTTGGCAAACTCTAGGGTCACGTTGTCCGCGACATAGGAACTGTTGGCGCCACCGCTCACCCCTCGGACCGCGGTATTCCAAGGACGCATCTGGCTCATGCCTTTGCCCAGATCCGATGAGATGGTACTGACGTTAGAGCCGCTGTCGAGCGCGAACAGACCCGACGTCTTGCCGCTTGCCTGAGCTTCGACGAGAAGCAAATGTCCAAAACTGATCGCCGGGGAAAGGCTCTGGGCTTCGTCGGGAGGATCGTCGGCCAAAGCAGCGCGCGGAGAGAGGGGATCCAGGCGCAGCTTGCGCGTAGAAAAATCCAGGGTGACGAGAAACTTCTCGAAGATATCGGTTCCGATCAGGCCGTCGGCATCGACAACCGTCTGGGGTGCGACATGAACGAAACAATCGTGGAACTCGAGGTCGCCAATCACCACCTTGTCCACCCACGCCTGATACCCATGCACGGCGCTTTCCTTGCCCAAGCCGTGTAATGTCTGATCGGACAGTTTGCGAGCGCCGATCTTCTCGGCGAATTTGCGGGTGATGGTCACTCCGGAGGCTCCAGTGTCGACCAGCAGCGTTGCCCACGCCCGTCCATTGAAGACCACATGCAGGCCATAACCTCTGGTGCCCAATCCTGGGCCCGCGTTCATGGGTTCAAGTTTGAGTTCGGTATGAGCGACATCGGGGCGCAATATCCAGACTTCCCTGCCGGCCAGAGCCTTGAGCAATTCGAGGTAGTCGCGTTCGTGTCCTTCGGTCTCAGCATCGGAGTGAAACTCGTCCAGATGCGCCTCCAGACCCTTCACGTTCGCCGGATAAGGCTGCCGTATCGCCCACTCGTAAAGCGCATCTCCGTCTTGAGAGTCGAGCTCATGCGCTTTGGCCACGGATTGTTTCGCTCGGCTTCGCCGGGCCATGACGGAATCGAGTTTTCCCTGGCCTAGCCAGGCGCGAGCGCAAGCCGGATCGATCTTGAGAGCAGTCTGGTATTGGTCGGCGGCTTCCTTCATCAGGCCACGGCGAAATTCGACGTCTCCGCGCGCGGCGTGAGTCAGCGCCGATTGCGGAAATGCTTCGAGCGCCTGCCGCGAGCTTTCCTCCGCAGACTTGACGTCGTCGAGCTTGAGCAGGCTCTGGATCAAGCCGCCCCAAGATTCGGGCGCCGGCTCGCGCTCGATCATTTTGTGGAAGGCCGCTGCTGCCCCGCGAAAATCGCCCTGGCGAAACAGGAGACGCGCCGAAGGAAGGTCGGCGCCGGCCGCTGCGGGCGTCTGAGCGAGAGCAGAACACCTGAGAAAAGCGGTGATCAACAGGGACGCACACGCCATCACAAAAGAAAAACGCATGTTCAGAGAATACTTGGCTCGCTCAGTTTAGGGAACACGGTTACTCGCGGGCTTTCTTGAACTCATAGACCTCAAGATTCACGAGGCCGTCGCGGTAGTCGATGGTCATCTTGGTTTGCACCAGGGTACGAATGCCGATAAAGCCCGCAATCTCCGTCCCGTCCCAGGCCGACGCATTATCTGTGGAGAAGACTGGCAAGTCATGACTCTCGATACGCATCCTGGCAAACTGCAGAATGACCTTGTTTCCAGTCATGACTCGATCGACTCTGCCGCTCACGCCTTTTACCTCGAAGTCGCCCTGATAGCTGGCTTTGGTAACCTGGGCAGCAAACGTGGGACTGATGTTGTTGAGCTCAGCCCCGGTATCAAGGATGAAGTTGCCCACGGTCTTGTCGCTGACCACCACCGGCACCACCAGGTCATGACCGAAGCGGAAAAATTTTGTATAAGACTGCATCTCCGGTGCAATATAGCGGTCCTGGGCGACTTCATCATCGTCGCTTGGCGCAGATGCTGGATCCTTGGGCAGAGGAGCCAGCAACAGTCTCCAGTCACGAAAATCGAGTGTAATCAGAAACTTGTCGAACACATCGGCGCCGACCAGTCCAGCCTCATCCGCAACGTCATTCTTGCTTGAAACGTCCACGATGAAATTGCGGAACTCAACGCCTGCAATGTTGATTTTGTCTACCCATCCCAGATAGCTTTCGACCGAGCCCTGGTCACCGATGCCTCCGATGTAGGAATCCACAATCTTCACTACACCTGCTTTTTCAGCCAGCTTACGCCCAATGGTGATTCCGTCAGCGCCAGTGTCAAGCAGGAGAACGGAGGAAGCCCGGTCGTTAAACTTGACCTGAAGACCGTAGCCTTTTCTGATGGTCATCGGCCCGCTGCGGTTGATGTCGTAGACTCCAGTCACCTCCAGGCCATATGGCATCATCTTAAGTTCCATCGGCTTGATTTCGGTGACCATTTGCCCGGGCTTTTTCTGGGTTACCTCAGCAAGGTATTTGAGGTGCCTGGCTTCATAGGTATCCGGATTCGCGCCCGCACGTTTCTTGAATGCCTCCAACTGCTCGGTGCGTGGTAGCGAATGCAGCCAGTGCTCGAAAATCTGAGCATCTTCGGGATCGAGTTGATGAGCTTTCTCAAACGCAGCGGCAGCCCGCTTGTGCATGGACACAAAGTCAAACACCCGGCCCAAGCCGAGCCAGCCGCGGGCCGAATTCGGGTCCAACGTCAAAGCCGTCCGGTATTCGCCCTCTGTCTCACTCAGTTTGCCCAGCCGGAAATTCACGTCCCCCATGGTGGCATGAACCAGCGCCGAAGATGGAATGGCGCCTACGGCCTTCTTGGCGGCATCTTCGGCTTCGGCGAACTTGTGAGCCCGCATCAGACTGCGAACCAGACCGGTCCTCGCGTCCGCCGATGTGGGATTCTTCTCGACGATGGCCTCAAAAGCGACAGCGGCTTCCGCATATTTTCCCTTTTTCAGCAGGTCTTGGGCGGGAAGAAGCGGATCCACTGCGGCGGTGTTGGTCGCAGCGGACGGCGGTGCCGCAGCGAGCTTGCCCGTATCAGGCGAGGTTTGTGCCGTTAAGGGCAGGAAGAAAGCAATGATTACCAGTATGCCTATCTTCATGGCACATCCTATATCACAACCCCGGATTCATTGCTACAAGCTTTTGCTTAGCTATCCTCTCACTTAAACCATCTATCTTGTCTCCCATGGCTGACTGAAGGTTCAACCGATAGACGGCGGAGAACTTAGTTTATTCCTTGCTCTTGGCCCTGGTGGCAGTGGCCTCAATTTGAAAAACGTGTTTGCTTACCGGATCCTGAAAACTACCCACCGTGGTCGGAGTTCCCAACTCGAGCGTGACGCTGCTCTCCATGCTCATTCTCTCAATCAGCACATCGCCATGTTGGGATTGTGGTGTGCCATGCTCATCCGTGGGGATCTCTGAAAACTCGATGGTCAGCCTCAAGCTCACGCTGTGTTCGGTTTCCGACCGCACCTGGCAGTCGATGCTCTTGCCCACGTCGACGTAGGTCCTTTCCTGGTCTTTGGTGAGAACTGGGACCTTTTGTCCGATGCGCACCTTGCCGGTCTCGCGCGGTTCGATCAACAGGGAGTAGGTCCTGGCGCCGGTCTTCTTCTCATCGTTGCCCTCGGTGATTTTGAAGTCCAGGCGATATTGCCCTCCGGTCCTCTGCTTGGCCAGGTTCAGATCTTCCACGAGCTTTTCGGTGACCGCCATCTGCTCCGGCGTGGCACGTACCATGATGGTCTGATGGGCGGGCATCTGCTGGATTCTCGGGACCTCGATCAGCGTACGGATTCCGTTGACAACGTCCTGTAAATCGGTAGGCGACGAGAGATTGGGAAAATAGAAGGTCTTGATGAGTTGCTGCTCGAATTCACGCCGCTTCGCTGGCGTGTCGCTGGCGACAAAAATGGAGTCGCTGGTCACCGGCCGCCAGAAGGTCCGGGACTCGAAGGCCACGATCTTGAGCGCATCGTCGAGAGAAACGCCTTTGAGATCCACGTTGATGTTGCGTGGAGTGTAGTCAGGATCGAAGAGCACGGTGATCTTGGCCTGGCTGCCGATGGCTTCATAGACTGTGCGGCTGGAGTCCTCCATTTTGAGCGTGATGCGGGTCCCATGTGCAGGACGCAGCTCAACCGGCCCCTGCACTTGCGGGAAGTTCATTTGACTATCGGCGAGACTGGGCTCGGTCTTGCTCTTGTCACCAGAGCTTTGCTCCTTGGCGGCGTTTTCCGGAGCGCTCTTTGAAGCTGCGTTCTGCTCCACCGAGTTCTTGCCGCCGGAGTCCTGCGCCCAGACGACGGGAATCGCGGGATATGCAATAGAGACAAACAAAGCTAAGGTGAGGACAAACTCTACTCTCTTGGTCATAAACTTCCTTTCTCGCTTCCGCTCTTAGGTGAAGTGATATCTCTAATCTCTATAGGAGCGTTGGTCTCAATCGGCGCTACACCTAGGTCCTGAATGCTGATGGCTGGAGCTGCAGCCTGATGCTCCACTGCCGGTTGCGGCTCTGGCAACTGCTCGGAACTCAAGTATAGTTTCTCCTGCTCGAAAACCAGGATAGGGACTCCGTCCCCGGTTGCAGCCATCTCGAGGATGGCCCGGCTATTGGTCCGTTTGTGAGCCTCGGCGAAGCGACCGCCGGCTGCCGCCTTCACCGCTGGCCTGATCATCGTAAGCGCCGGTCTCGCATCACCGGTCGCTCGAGCCGGGATTGATTTAGTTACCGCAGCCCGATCGGGAACAACCCTCTCGATGTCGGTTCTTAGGATCATGACCCAGGCAAACAAGACAATGGCTGCGGCTGAGCCCGCCAGCATCAGAATGCTGGCGGGCGCGACGCGTTTTCCTCGTTCGCGCACCACCGCCCGGAGGCGCGTCTGGTAGCCAGGACGAGGATCGGCCGCCGAGTACGAGCAGAGCAACGAATCGAGCAAAGCATCCAGCGGCGCGTTTTTGCTTTCGTCATCCATGTTTCTTGACCTCCAGGATGGCAGCCAGTTTCTCCTTGAGCAATCTGCGTGCCCGCAGCAGCCGCGTGCGTACTGAACTTTCGGGAATGTCCATGATTTCGGCGATCTCTGCGGAACTCAGTTCCTCGACCGTGGAGAGCTCCAGGGGCTGGCGCAACTCCTCCCGCAGGCCGGCGATCAGCCGCTCCAGCACGAGCTGCATTTGCCGGTCGGCAAACTGCTGCTCCGCGGTCTCCCGGCCGTCGGCGAGCTGCGACAGGATCTCCTCACTTTTGGGGAGCTGCGTGCCCGGAAAAATAGCGCGCCCGGCGCGGCGATCTAGCGCCGTGGTCCAGGCTACGCGTGCCAGCCAGGTTTTCGAACAGGGCACCTGGCCCAGCCTTCGCTGTGCTTTCAGCACCTTCAAGAAGCACTCCTGTGCGGCGTCTTCGGCGTCATGATGGTTGCGCAGAATCGAATAGGCAATGCGAAACACCAGCGATGAATGCTGGCCGATGAGGCCATCGATCACCTCCGCGGGCCCTTGAGCTGTCGCCTGTGCGTGCTCCAGCACCGTCTCTCCAAGAACTGCTTGTCCCGCCATTTCCCCTTCCCGTAGAGAAAGACAGTAGAAGAACGGAGAGTGTTCTGGTTTTTTGCAGGGCGGAGGCTTGCCGAAGGGAGAAAGACGCGCGATCAGTCAGCTGTGGCGACTTCGGCAGAGACCGCGGAATAAGCCGGCAGTTCCAATGTTACGCGGGCTCCGTGCGGATCCAGGTTCGTGGCCTGTATGTCGCCCCCGTGCTCCTTTACGATGCCGTAGCAGATGCTCAGGCCAAGCCCCGTGCCTTTGCCGACGGGTTTGGTGGTATAGAAGGGATCGAAGACACGGTTTGTATTGGCAAAGCCCGGTCCGCTGTCGTCGAAGCTCATGACCACGCGATCGCCGCGGCGCAGGGCTTCGACCCGAATGCGCTTCGATCGCATACCTTCCATGGCGTCGATGGAGTTGTTGAGCAGGTTGATCAGGATTTGTTTGAACTGGTCTTCATCGAGCGCCACCTGGGGCAGCCCGGGTTCCACGTGGACTTCGATCGCAACCTGATGCCCATGAATGTGGTAGTCGCGCAGCGCCAGCACGTCCTGAAGCAGCACCTGGATGTTGGCCGATTTTTTCTCCAGGCTGTTCTGCCGGGCGAAACGCAGCAGGTTTTCAATGATGCGACGCATACGCTGAGCTTCGCGGATCATCTTGTCGAGCTTTTGCCGCGGCGGCCCGGCCTCGATTTCATCGGTGAGCAGCTCGGAGTATCCCACGATCGAAGCCAGTGGATTGTTGAGCTCGTGAGCCACACCGGCCACTAGCTGCCCGATCGCCGCCAGCTTCTCCGAACGCACCAACTGGCGATGCAGAGCCGTATTGTCGATGGTCACGGCCAAATCGCCCGCCAGTAGCTCGATCTTGGACATTTCCTCTGCGCTTACCGCAGCTACGTCGCGGGGATCGTCCAGCGCCACCACCCCCACGTAGGTCCCGCCTCCAGATTGTAAAGGCACCAGGACAACGTTACCGTGCTCCCAATAAGGGTTAGGATCAAATTGCTGAGAACTGGGGACAGGACCGAACTTGTCCGCGTCTGACGCTTTCAGCAGCAAGGAATTCTGTCCCAGGCGAGCGCCCAGCCCGCAGGCTGCGGCGATGTGATCCACGGTCCAGATCCGCGCACAGCGGCGCTCGATCTGGTGGACGACCTGAGGTTCGAATCCAGCGTGTCCTGCCAGAGTCAGACCGCGTCCTTCCGAACTGAGCACGATGATTGCCCGCTGGAAGGTGCTGGTCTCGGCAATGGACTCGGCGATCTCCTGGCATAGAGAGTTGACTTGCACGCCGGTCAGCAGTCGGGAAGTAATTCCAGCGAATCTCTGTAACTGACGGTTGAGCTTGCCTTCGCGCTCGCTGGCCCACTCCAAGAATTCAGACTTGTCTTCGAGCAGCGTAAGAATCATGCCGAAGGCGACAAAGAGTTTGGGCGTGTTCCACAACTCGGGATTGATATGGAGGCTCGGCCACCTCCAATCCATGAAAGCGCCGATAGGAAACACGAGCCCCCAAAGCAGGAAGCCGCCAGCGCTGG
Source organism: Terriglobales bacterium (assembly GCA_036522035.1). Classification (GTDB taxonomy): domain Bacteria; phylum Acidobacteriota; class Terriglobia; order Terriglobales; family Acidobacteriaceae; genus Angelobacter. The sequence continues at coordinate 7,215 of DATDGP010000267.1, read as the reverse complement.
TAATGACTCCGGGCGACCATCGTTGGTATCGGCGCCAATAGAGGAACCCGGGCAAAACGAAACCCACGGTCAGGATGGCGAGGAAACCAAAGTCGAAATCATTGCGCCAGGCCCGCAGGATGGAGATCACCCCGGCTGCAATCGCCAGGGGCATCCAACCTACAGCTTCCGCCGTCAGCCGGCGGTATAGCGTGACATAAACGGGCGGCCCGAAGAACATGATCATCAGGCACACGATGTAGAGCGGACGCAGCGTTATTCCGTAGTCCACCGCGGATGCGTAAACCATCACGGGAACCCCGGTCAGGACCAGCATGCCAACCGTCAGCTTCCCGTTCTCCCAGAACGCGGTGAGCGAGGCGATGAAGAAGAGTGCGGAAAGGGCCAGGAATCCATCAGATATCAGTCCCAAGCTCGCCGGCAAGCTGCCATCCGGGCCTGCAAAAAGATCGACAAAGAAATGGCCAAAGATCAGACCCCAGGCAGCGGTCCATAGTTTGAGCCGCCCGGATTTGACGTGGCGGCCCAGGGCCACAAAAATACCCACCAGTACGCCGAGCACAAGTAGGGTAGGCAGCTTGTCGAACAAAGTTGCCATATTTCCGCCTCTTAAATGGTCCTTTTTCGTCTTTAGGATGCGGCAGCTTGCGTAGGCAAAGTATCACAGAAGGCTAGCGCTGGCATCATCGCCGGTGTTGCTGCCTTGGTAACCCGCCGCGGCTCCAGTCCTATAGCGTGGCCGCTTGCGACCGTTGGGCTTTCCGAGGATGCAGAATGGTTTACCGAGAGCAATAAAGGACGGCTGTTCGTTTGGGCTTTTGACCCTGGCTCCGGTCGCCGCTATACTCACGATTGGGCGACGATCGATGGTCGCAATTCCCTTCCTCGCGGGCGGTTAGCTCAGCTGGTTAGAGCGCGTGCCTTACAAGCACGAGGTCCACGGTTCGAGTCCGTGACCGCCCACCATCAGAGCAATGTCCGTTCCGGAGACATGGGTAACAGAACGTTCCGGAGACATAGGTTACACTTTTGGCCCGAAGGGGTTTGTCCGTCCCGGAGACACCGGTTAGAGAATGTACTGGCGAGATGCGGTAACAACTTTGCGCCGAGCGGATAATCACATTCGGCAATCAGGAATCAGTGTCCACCCGGACAAACTACTTGATGAATCCGTCGCAAGAGATTGTACAATTCGGTCGCAGCATCTCAGGACGTACGATCGCTAAGATTCAGTCCCGTGTCCACCAACGAGGAACAACACATGCCGAAACACATCTTGCATTTCATTCTCCTGTCCACACTGACTCTTTCTCTTGCCCAGACCCAGAGCGATGGTCCCACCAAAGTAACGGGCAAGCCCACCACCACGGCGGACGGTCTTCAATACTGGGACATCAAAGTCGGCACCGGCGACACCGCCGTGTCCGGCAAGAAGGTCAAAGTGAATTACACCGGTTGGCTGACCTCGGGCAAGAAGTTCGACAGCTCGGTGGGCAAAGCGCCTTTTAGTTTCACGCTTGGCGCCAATCAGGTCATTCAGGGATGGGACGAGGGTGTTGCCGGCATGAAGGTAGGAGGCAAGCGGCAATTGCGCATCCCCCCGGACCTGGCTTACGGCCCGCGCGGTTTTCCTGGAGCGATCCCGCCGAATGCGACCTTGATCTTCGACGTCGAATTGCTGGGCGTTCAGTAGAAGCGCCAGCCATGAAACCCATACCTCATGTGCCTTGAACACCGGGGGCATCGCTAGACCAAGAACCAGAGGAACAGTACATTTGACACCAACATCCCGATCGCAGCACAGCCCAGCCAGAAGTTTTCAAAGCGACTGTTGGTAGTCCGCATGATGCGGGCGTTGTTGGAGAGCAAAAGAATGTAAGCAAAGATCGGGACCAGAACAATTCCGGCCAGTACCTGCGACCAGTAGAGCACCTTTACCGTATTCACACCAAAGAAATCGATCGAGACCGCCAGGAACACCGTTACCGAGATCATTACATAGAACAGCCGTGCTTCCCATGGCTCGGAAGACAGACCTGATTTCCAGCCAAAGGCTTCAGCCACGCTGAAGCAGAGAGAGGCGACGAGAATCGGCAGGGCGATCAGCCCGGAGCCGATGATGCCGAGCGAGAACAGAATTGGTCCCAGGAAGCCGAAGCTTCCCAAAGCGTCGGCGGCGGTGCGCGGGGTCATGCTGGCCGGATCCGCGACTTGCAGGTGGGATGCTGCGATCATCGCAGATAGCGCGATCAGGCAGGCCACCACTGTTCCGGCATGCGATTCGCTTACATGGGCCTGGGCCAGGCCTTCCGGCAGGCCGCGGCGCTTGCTGGTTTGCCAAACGATGACGTCGGGTGTCAGCAGTGACCCAAAAACAGCGACCACGCCCATCATGTATGCGGTGCTGGCCTGCATGTGGGGCAGAAGAACGCCGCGCGCCAGGCCGGTGAAGGAATGAGTTACGTGGAACGCAGCAGCAACATAGGCCACGAGGATCAGCGTGAGACCGCCCAGAACCTTGGTGGTCTTTTGGTAGCTCCCCAGAATCAGCACGTACCATATGGCGAAACCGACGATGGCCAGGAAGTATACCCGCGGAAAGACGGTTATGAGAGAGAAGCCGTCACTGACGGCGACGATGTCGCCCACGATCATGGTGAAGTTCACGGCTACGATCAGCAGCGCGATCACCATGGCCAGCTTCTTTCCGTAGTGATTGCGGACCAGCTCCACCAGTCCCTTTCTGGTTTCGAGTCCGATGCGCGAGGAGACCGCGAATACGCTGAACAGGACGGGCACGCACAACAGTACAACCCACCCCAGAGAGTAGCCGAAGCTTGCGCCAGCTACAGTCGCAGTGAGAACCGCGGCGGGGTCCAGATCGGCAGCGCCGGCGATGATTCCGGGCAAGGCTCCGGAAGTGCGGCCGCTCAAGGAACTCCGCGACCTGCCGAAAACAGGTTCGGAAGCACCCGCCAGACGAAGGATACCCATGCCAAATTCAGACTCGTCATTGAGTTAGAAGCAGCGGCAGCTCAGGCGGTTGACTGCTTGCTTGCCTTTAGAGATTCGCGCAAAAAAGCGCGCGTACGGTCGCGGAGTACCTAGGATCGCTTTACAGCCACTCGGATCATGATGGTCCAAGAGAGTCGGAAATTACATGCCCGGCGCGCCGCTTCCCAGAGAGTGGCAGCCAAGAGAGGCTCTCAAAATAGGCAAGGATAGCTCATTCCACCCGGCTCCAAACCAGGCATTCTTCCACCGTGGTCGGGACCTCGACACCTCGGTGAAATCGAATCACCGCATCGGCGGTGGAGCAATAACTCCTGGTTCCGGTGGTGCCTTGAGCGACCGGCGCGGCCACCACCACAAAGTCAGAGCAACTCTGATCGCCGCACACTCCGGTTATGGAGAACTTGTAACCATTCTTGATGCACCAACTTCCGGAGGTACAGGTTGAATTCCCCAAGGCACCCTGAAGCAGACAAGCGTGCTCCTGGCTGCCTTGGCCGACACACTTTCCCGATGGCCCCGGGCCCAACGTCGCCAGGTCGCGAGCATATCCGGCGTTGAAGTTGGTTTGGTACATGGTTTGGGACATGTTGATGGTGCGAATCGTGGACATTGCCATAGACTGGTTGGCCACCATCCTGGACCTGTTCAAAGAAGGGATAGCAATTAGGGCAATCAAAATAATCGGCAAGAAGGCAACGCTGAGATAGCCCATGATCAACCCCGCTAATGCCATGCCATCGCCCGTCAGACGTCCCATGCTCTCCCGGATCGACTTTCGGGAAAGATGTCCGAGGACCACCGCGGGAATGCCCGCGATCAATCCCAGGGGAAACATCGCGAGGATTCCCAAAATCAGGCTGCCGATAGCTTTGCCGTCGGTTTCCTGAGCTCCCCGATACGCCTCGCTTCGGGGTGGGGTCTGGGGCGAAACCGACACCGGTGCCCCAACGGGCGCAGGCGATTGCCCCCCAGCCTGGGATGCTTGTTGAACGGCCGCACCGCACTGTGGGCAGGCCTTGGCGGTATCTGGCATGGACCCGCCGCATCGGTAGCAGAACATGCGGGTTTCTCCTTATGAACTGTGGGCCGAGGGCAAACGTACTTGATCGCGGCTGAAAGATCAATTGGGATCGTGCCCCTTGGGCCCTAATGGTTAAGATTCATTGGTTGTCCTCCAGGGATTGCGCAACGGCAAACCACATATCGTGGTTTGCAGCTGATTTCCCGCGCTTTGGGCCACGCTTTACAGCCTTCGGCAGGCCGTGGTACGCTGTTTAAGTCGCTAAAAGGACAAGATTTAGAGATTGGAGCAACCAGTTTCAGTGTTAGCGAGAGAGCAAAAGGCGAACGTCATCAGCCGTTTCCGCACGCACCAGTTGGATACCGGAAGCCCGGAAGTTCAGATTGCTATTCTGACCGAGCGGATCGGCGAACTGAACGAGCATTTCAAGGCGCACAAGAAAGATCATGCCTCCCGGCGTGGTCTCCTTATGATGGTCAGTAAGCGTCGCCGCCTGCTGGACTATCTTAAAGAATACGATACCGAACGCTACAAAGACGTCATCCAGAAACTTGGAATCCGCAAATAATCGATCTATCGGACGTTTTTTACGGGACATTCAGTCCACAGGGACCGGTGTCTGGATTTCCGTGTCGTCACTCTAAAGGGTATCTTCCTGACGCTCTCGCACGATGTCGAAGACTGCTGGTCCTCCAGGAAAAGAGGAACTCATGAAGCAAACAGCCACCGTTGATTTAGCAGGCGGCAAAACCCTCAATTTTGAAACCGGACATTTAGCCAAGCAAGCGCAAGGCTCCGCCGTGGTCCGGCAGGGCGATAACGTAGTGATCGGCACTGCATGCTGCGCCCCAGAACCCCGGGAAGGAATCGATTTCTTCCCACTTACCGTGGACTATCGCGAATACACTTACGCCGGCGGACGCATTCCCGGAGGTTTCATCAAGCGCGAGGGCCGGCCCAGCGAACGCGAAATTCTGACCTGCCGCCAGATCGACCGCCCCATCCGGCCTCTGTTCCCTGAAGGCTTCCGCAATGAAACCCAAGTCATTTCGCTGGTGCTCTCCGCGGATACAGAAAACGATCCTGACGTTCTGGCCATCAATGCCGCTTCCTGCGCGCTCACGCTCTCCGATATTCCCTTCCACGGCCCGGTCGGAGCGGTGCGAGTCGGCCTGGCCAACGACGACTTCGTCGTCAATCCCACCTACGCGGAAATGGGCGAGAGCCAGCTGAACATTATGGTGGTGGGGACCGCCGAAGGCATCGTGATGGTGGAGTCCGGCGCCAAAGAGGTTTCCGAAGACCGTGTGCTCGCGGCCATCGAGTTTGCCCACGAGCAGATCAAAAAGATCTGCGCCGCGATCACCGACCTGGCGTTGCGGGGCGGCAAGAAAAAGAGAGTCGTTGCTGAGCCCGAGTTCGACCAGGCTTACTATGACAAGCTCAAGAACAAGATCGGCCGGGAACTTTCTGACGCGCTCGATACTGCCAAGCATCCCAAGCTCGAGAGCTACGAGAAGGTTAAGGAAATCAAAGACCGTCTGAAGGCGGACTTGCCCGAAGACGACGAAGAAGCCGCACACAAGCTCTCGCACTACTACGAGACTCTGCGCGAGCGTATTTTCCGCGACCAGGTCACCAGCCAGCGGCGTCGTCCCGACGGGCGCGAGTTTGATCAGGTTCGTCGAATCGCGATTGAGGTCGGCGCTCTACCGCGGACCCACGGGTCGGCGATCTTCACCCGCGGCGAGACCCAAGCATTGGTCACCACCACGCTGGGCACGCCCGATGACGCGCAACGCATCGAGAGATTCGAAGGCGAAACCAGGAAGCGCTTCATGCTCCATTATAACTTCCCTCCCTTCTCGGTAGGCGAAGTAGGCCGCATGACCGGCGTAGGTCGGCGCGAAGTGGGCCACGGAGCTTTAGCGGAGCGTGCGATCAGCGCCGTTCTCCCCCCCGTGGAGAAGTGGCCGTATACCATGCGTGTCGTCTCCGACATACTGGAATCCAACGGATCGTCCTCCATGGCTTCGGTTTGCGGAGCTTCGCTGTCGTTGATGGACGCTGGCGTGCCCCTATCCTCTGCTGTCGCTGGCGTGGCCATGGGCTTGGTGAAGGAAGGCGATTCTTACGCCATCTTGACTGATATCGCGGGCGCAGAAGACCACTATGGCGACATGGACTTCAAAGTTGCCGGGACGAGCAAAGGCATTACCGCGCTCCAGATGGACATCAAGGTCAGAGGTATCACCTCCAAGATCATGCACGAGGCGCTCGAGCAGGCGCGCCATGGCCGCATGTTCATCCTGGGCAAGATGGAGGAGATTATCACCGGAGGACGAGAGAATATTTCGACTTTCGCTCCGCGTATTTACACGCTGCAGATTCCGGTGGACAAGATTCGCGACCTCATCGGTCCGGGCGGCAAGATGATCCGCAGCATCATCGAGCAGACCGGCGTTAAGATCGACGTGGACGATACCGGAAAGGTCAACGTGGCGTCGAACGATGGTCCTTCCGCCCAAAAAGCGATTCAGATCATCAATGACCTCACCGCCGTGCCCGAAGTCGGCAAGACCTACCTGGGTAAAGTGGTGCGGATCGCGGACTTCGGCGCTTTCGTCGAGATCATTCCCGGCACCGACGGCCTGCTGCACATCAGCGAGATCGCCGAGCATCGCGTACGCGAAGTGAAAGACGAACTCAAGGAAGGCGACCAGGTGTTGGTCAAGGTCCTGGGCATCGAAGGCAACCGCATCAAACTCTCGCGTAAGGCGATCTTGAGAGAGCAGCGCGCTAAGATGGCCGCTCGCGGCGAAGGAGGCGAAGCTCCTCCTGCCGGCGACGGCGGTGAAGCCGCTCCACCTCGCGCGCCGTCGTCATCGGAAGAGACCATTACTCTTGAGGGTGGCGGCAATTTCGACGAAGAGGACGCCGCCGAACCCAACTTCAACCGTGAAGAAGCCAACCGTGAGACCGTGCACGCCGCCGGCGGGCGCCAGGATCGCCCGCGACATGGCGGTGGCGGCAGCGGCGGCGGTGGCGGCCGCAGACCACGGCGCGGTGGCCGCGGCCCACGCGGCGGCGGGGGCGGACACGATCGTGGTCCACGCGGCGGCGGCAGTGGCGGCAGTGGTGGTGGTGGTGGTGGTGGCGATCACAGCAACCGCTAGTTC
>DATDGP010000266.1:0-2999 GCA_036522035.1 Terriglobales bacterium | reverse complement strand
GCTCCCACGATCCCCAAAGGCTCGCGAACCGTCATCGCCAGGCGCCCCTTGCCGACAGGACTCGACTCCATCGGGACCACTTCGCCGTGAAGGCCTCGGGCCGCGTCGGCAGAGGCCAGCAAGGTCTGCTGACCGCGCTCGGCTTCGATGCGCGCCTCGCGAATGGGCTTGCCGCTTTCACTGGAGATCAGAACTGCAAGCTCTGCGGCGTCGCGAGCCAGAAGATGCCGCAGCCTCTCGAGAAGCTCCGCCCGCTCGTACAGCGTCAGGGACGCCATCGCCCGGGCGCCGCGCTGGGCCGCCTCGAGGGCGCGATCCAAGGTGGACGCGTCGGCTTCGTACACGTCGGCCACGGGCGTACCGTCATAGGGGATGCGGATCGTGCGCACGGAGCTGGTCCTGACGGGCTCGTTGCCGATCCACAGGGGGAACTCGCGCCTTTCGGCTATGACCGTAGCCATCGCTGTACTCCTGCCCATCGCCGGATCCCGCCGTGTCTTGGGAATCTCGCTCTTTGCTCCACTGCGGTTACCTCACAGCTCCCTTTATGAGCGCATCGCCAGCCGATGTCAAAAGGAAAGGCCGTGAACGACCGGACGGACGATCGAGTGTCAAGAATCTCCAGCCAGGAACTCCTGAGAACTCGCACCGAGTCCAGCCCGTGTCAGCCGATGCACCAGCCTCCTGTTTGTAACCCACAGTTCGCCTGAGACTTGAGACCAATCCGCCCGCTCGGGTTCGTTTCGGGTTCGTTCTAGGTTCGTTTAGGTTCGTTTTTTTCAAGCTCACAACTCGTCTGCTGATTCTGAAGAACTTATCGAATCGGCGTTCGCCAATGGAGGCCTAAACCTCGGTTCGTTTAGGTTCGTTTTGTCTTCGTCTCTTTGACCTTTTTGTACCAGTTACCTACTTCGAATCCGTCTGTTACATGTTTGGGTTCGCTAAGAATTAATATTGACGCTCATTGGCTACATACTCGATTTAAGCTTATGAATAGTAAGCAGTTATCAAGTATGGGATCTAAATGGCATAGATGTATCCCCCCCGGGGGGCTCCCACCGCCGGTGACCTGGCGAGACCGTACCCGGCGCTCAGCGGTCGCGCCGACATGGCTCCCAAAGAGGCCACAGGGCCTGCTCCACCCAGGTTGGCCGGGGTCATGCGAATGGAACTGAGGCGGACCGGATGGGCTGCCGGGTTGGGTTCCGAATTGGGTGCCGAACTAGGTGAAGGCCCAACCATCGAAGAAAACCCACTAACCCTTCGTCAAGGTCGGAGGTTTCAAGAGCGACCCCTGCCCAACTTATATACCAATTGCTTATGTACGTCAAGGTATCGCAGCAGATCGCGGGTGGCGCCTACGTCGCTTTTTGATGTAGGCGCGTCGCCTGAAAGCGTCGAATACCGACCGTGCCCCAGTCGCCCTCTTTGAACACCCGGGGACAGGCTGTGGTACTAAGTCTTAGGGGGAAGCGGAGGTGTCCGAAGGCCTAGCCACGGTTGGTGCGGTCCCGACCGCGGGTGTTTCCCCGCGCTTGAGTGATCCGCCACAACCGATCATTTCTCCCAGGCAAAAATCTGTTTCCAATCGTTCTTCATGCTGATCACCGTCCAGCCCTTCGCCTGGGCCTCGTCGTACAAAGCCTGCGTAAAAGTGCCGACCTTGGAATCAGGCAGGCCTTGAGCCGGGCCATAAGCGTACTCACGCGTGGCGTCGTCGTGCAGCACCAGCATCTCCAACGAGGCCCCGCCGCCTCCCTGCGTGTACTCGAGCATCTGCCGGTCGCCCGTGGAATTACCGAAAGCCGCATGTGGCCGTTTGCCGAGGAAGAGGTAAATATTTTCCGCTTTACCCGTACCATTGTTGTTCAGCAGGAGCTTCGGGTCGCGCATCAAGATGCCCTCGCCCTCCTGGTTGTATTGGTACTGAATATCGAGCGCCGAGCCGATAATCTGTTCTGGCGGAATGCCATAGACCTGCTGCGCATAGGTGCGAACGAAGTCCTGCCCGCCACCGGTCACGATATATGTCCGGTAGCCGTTCTCGCGCAGATACTTCATCACCTCTAATATCGGCTGGTACACCATCTGGGGATAAGGTTTGTCGAAGCGCGGATGCTTCGCCTTCTCCATCCAGTCCCTCACGATGGGTTGGAACGCATCCACGGTCATGCCGGTGTGGGTTGCCATGGCGATGACTTCGACGTCCTTCAGTGTGAATTTTGCCATGGCCTCTCTGTCGCCGGTGACAATGGCTCTGAAGGGCGGCTTCGTCTTCCATTCCGGATGCTGAGGCGCAAGTTCGGCCACCCGGTCGAAGGCAAATAACACTTGCGAGTACATGGGCTGCTCGACCCAGGTCGTGCCGTCCTGGTCGAAGACGGCGATGCGGTCCTCCGGCGGCACGAACTGGGAGTTTGCCTTGTCGGTAGTGATTTTGACAAAGTTGACGATCGCCTGTTTCGCCGGACCATCATTCCATGAAGGCAGTGGGTCAGCAACAGCGCCAGCGGTCGCGGCCGGTTGGCCCGCTGCAGGGGTGGAGGGTGCGGGGGCTGTGGAGCAACCGCCCATAATGAGTATCAGGAAAACCAAGGTCGAGAGCAACGCCAGACGGGTTTTCATTTGTGACTCCTCTCCGAAAAAGTCGCGGTGCCGAGTCCCTTCTACATGAGCCGCGGTGTCCTGTTGCTGCACAGCACGTGAACTTCTGAACTGGGCGCAAGTAAATAGTGCTGCCAGTTGTTGGTCACCCAGACGTCTCCGCCAGGACCGATGCCCACGTCGACCTGCATCTGCAACCCCCCCACCCAGCCGCCGGGCGGACAATCCTCGGTGGGGAGGGCGCCCCCGCCCCTTACTAGTATATCGTTTCATTGAAGTATATCCATTATTGGGTGAGGACTGTGAGCGCCTCGAATTTCTTCCAACGATGGACCACCGGACAAGCGTTAATTTCTGCGATCCCCTTGAGAATGCGATCACGGAGTTCCTCCCAC
>DATDGP010000265.1:0-10791 GCA_036522035.1 Terriglobales bacterium | reverse complement strand
GACATCCCCAACTACTGGGCGTATGCGAAACATTACACGCTTTGCGACGCCCTGTTTTCATCCCAAATGGGCGAAAGCCTGACGAATCATCTCTACATGGTCGCTGCACAGTCCGGAGGCATGATCGGCGGGGCGGAGACGGTCGAGGAGGTCGAGAAGATTAGGGATGACCCTGGCGGCTTCAGCTTTGAGGCGATTGTCAATCTGCTCAATAAGGCACGGATCTCCTGGAAGTACTACCTTGAGACAATGCCTCCGCGCCCGGATGAGAAAGTGCCGCCCGACATACTATGGTATCTCCTTCACCCCGACCCTAAGCAATTCTCATTGTGGAATCCCCTGCCGGCGTTTAAGTCCGTGCGGGACAATCCCGTGAGCTGGAACAGCCTTGTGGAATTGAGGCAGTATTACGACGATCTCGAAAAGGGAACATTACCGCAGGTCTCCTGGATTATCCCGGCTTTTGACGACAGCGAGCATCCGCCCGCGCCCGTGGCGCAAGGGATGTGGCACGTCACGAAGGTGATCAATGCGCTGATGAACAGCCGCTATTGGAATGACAGCGTGGTCTTCCTGACCTGGGATGATTACGGAGGGTTTTACGATCACTGCCACCCCCCGAGATGGACGCGATGGGCTTGGGGCCGCGGGTGCCTGCGCTGGTCATTTCACCCTATTCGAAACCCGGCTATGTCTCGCATTTCGTTTATGACTTCACGTCTATCCTAAGATTTGTGGAGAGACGCTTCGGCTTGCCGAACCTGACTACTCGTGACAAGCGGGCTGACCCCATGTTCGATTGCTTCGATTTCCGGCAGAGCCCTCTGCCTCCTCTGCCCATACCGGTTCCTCCACACTTGCCACCGACCAAGCGGGTTGAACCTTATTGTGTTTTTGCTCCGGCTTTGCCGGTTGTTGAACCATATAACCCTCCGGTGGAATCTGTGCCTTTTACTGGGAGGCAGCCCAAGGTTAAATAAGGCGCCGCTTCCGGGTTAAGTGTGGATGCGCGTGGCCCTCGGGAATATTCACTCCTCAGCTGGGGCCATTGACCATGCCCCTCTGTCCGGTGTCTATCGCGAGTTAGGGGACGTCGCGTCCGAGCGCACGCGGGTCGCCACCGAGAGCGTGGGAGCGCGCCTGCTCGACCTCCAGGCGGACGACGGCCGGTGGGGCGGCGCCGCTTGGAACCGCGGGTGGGACCCCACGATGCACGTCCTCATGCTGCTGCGGGACCTGGGTCTGGATCCTGCGGCGACCAGGCACCCCGGGCGGTAGACCTCGTCCGCGACCGCGTAACGTAGCAGAGGTGTGGCCCGCAGAAATGTCACCGCAACGCCTTCTTTCAAGGCGAGGTTGAGCCGTGCATCAACGGGCAGGTCGCGGCCGTTGGTGCCTACTTCGGCCAGGGCGTCCGGGGCATCGTCGACCCGGCTGCTTGCCGAGCAGCTGCCTGACGGCGGTTGGAACTGCAGGCGCCGAACGGCTCGATGCGGTCGTCGTTCAACACCACGATCTGCGTGTTGGAGGCTTTGCTTGAGCACGAACGCGCGGGCGGAGGAACCCGGGAAGTGGCCGAGGCCCGCCTGCGCAGCCAAGAGTACCTCCTTGAGCGCCGATTGTTCCGGAGGCGGTCGACCGGCGAGGTAATCGAGCGAGATCGCAAGGGCGGCGCCAGTTGGACGCCCTTCGCCGTTCCGACGTGGTGGCAGTACGACGTGCTGCGCGGGCTCGAGTACCTGCGCAGCGCCGGCGTCACGCCCGACGAACGGGTCGCCGATGCGAACGAGTTGGTGGCGTCGAAGCGCGGGCGACGGGCGGTGGCCACTCGACACCCGGTATCCCGGCGTGATGCCGGCCGAAACTGACGAGGGCGAGGGCCGACCGAGCAGGTGGAACACCTTACGCGCCCCCCGCGTGCTCCGCTGGCACGAACGGGCTGATTCGTAGGCGCGACGACGTTCCGACCAACCGGAGCGGTGCGCGCAATACCTATCTGGATCACACTTCTAAAAAAGCGTAGCCGGGATGAGTTGTTCTCTCTGCGAAGGAAACTGCCTTCGAGAGTAAGGACGCCGGTTATCAGGGCCCTTCCAAACGTTCGTCACGATGAATTTCTCCTAGTCAGTCTAGTCTGGGCTGTGAGGCCTGCGACTCTGCCGCGCAAAACGGTGACAGAAGCTTTGGGGAGCGTGAACACCGTTTGTCGAGAGCAGTCGATTGATGAAACGACAGGCGGCAGGTTTGGATCGGCGTGGGCGGTAGCGTCCGCGCCCTCCAAACGTATTGTTCGCTGCCAAATGAGATCATGCGAATGGTGCCCGAGAAATGTCCGGTCCCGCCACTGCTTTCAAAGGCGATTCGAACGCGATGCGCATGATCTCTATCTTTGTTGATGAACAGCAAGGCCCACTGGCCATCCGGGCGCCGAACGGCATAGCTCGTGACGAGAGCATTCCCGGCAGTGTCTTCGATTCCGACATCGACGGAATAGAGGTGATGGGTGCCGCTGCGATGTGTCACCCACTCTTCGTCGATCATGCGGCCGGCGTGGTAGAAGGCGGTGTAGCCGATGATCTTCCCGTGGCGGTCCCATCGGGCCTTGCCCCAGATTGCCCAGCCTTGGCAGCCGTGCTCGATGACGCTGGGTTCGATGGGCGAATGAATGTAGAGCGCGCCGCCCTCGGCGAAGAAGCTGCCGACATTGTCGGCCAGCCAAAGGGCTGAAAAGATATCGGACATGTAAACCGAAAGGTCACCGCAGAGATTGCTTTCGGTGTTCATGAGCGGAATTGCAGCAGACAATCCGTCATCGCGAAAAGCCTGGAGAATCTTGTGCGTCAGCTCGTGGCAACGGTACAAATCCTCCCATTTCATCGTGCTGGCATCGTAGGGATAAACCTCAAACGAAGCGAACGACAAGTCCCAGGAACGATTGTGCGACTTCAGATAATCGTAAAAGCGACGGAACCAGGACCTGCCTCCGCGTGCTTCGGGCCAGACAGAGACGTCCTGGTTGATGCCTTGGAACACGGGCCCGCCCAACCTGAAAGTGGGATCCACCTTGCGCATCGCGTCGGCAAACTGAATGTAGAGGGTGGCGTAGTCCTCAGGCATGTAGTATTGCCCGTCGGCTTCCTCGTCCATCTCGACCCAACTGATGGGATAGCCCCGCTTTTTCAGGTAGGCGATCACAGCGGCGGCGTCTTCGGGAACGCTGTAAATCAGAGGAACGGTTATCAGTGCAGGCAGACCGTTGGTGATGCCGCTCGAGAAAAAAGGGTCCCAGCCGGTCTGGTCCCCGTTCGGACTCAAGTCTTCGGCGGTGTGCAATGGGTCTGTAGAGGAGCAATAGGTGTTGGCGGCCGTCCGGCGCGTGTTTCACGAAGTCCGCGAACTTAGCGTCGGCCTCCAATCTGCCCACGTAGACTTCATGGATTGCATATCCCACCCGGTGGCGTACGTCATCGTTTCCATGCGGCCCCGGCTGATTGGACGGCTGCATCATCACCACACGCACCCAACGCGTGGAAATCAAGATTGTCCGCAAGTTTCAGCGTTACGCTTCCATCTTGGCCCGCGTGAACCGCCCCGTTCGGGAAACGCGCCATTCGCCCATGGCCTGATTGGCGACAGGAAGGTACTCGCCGCCCTGGCCCGTGGAGTCCATGGCCGGCTCTCCCAATTCATGGGATCGGCTCCGACCCAATACTGCACTTCGTACTCGCGAGCGCTGGGTTCGCACCAGTCGACGCGGATCGCGTTCATGTCATAGTATTCGCCCAGGTCAACGATGATCCATTGCGGATGCAAAGAGTCGTCTTCGTGGGTGAAAGCTTCGGCCAGGTAAGGGTTGCTCCTCCAGAAAGCGTTGGGATCACCATCGGTGACGCGATAATAGCCACGGTCAGTACCTCCATTGTGCGTGCATCCGCGGTGGGGGAGGCTGTAGCCAAATGAATCCCGAATGGGTTGACCCAGTTCCGAGCTGCCCACAAAGTATCCGTGTCGGTTTGCTTCGTCCGACCAACGGCCGTTGGGATTCCAGTGCCAATAGTCGATGGTCTCCGGAGTATGCAGGCGATAGCTGATCGGTCCCCAGCCCGTAGACAGGAAAACCTTGATGCTTTCGGGCGTGTAGATCTTATTGATGGACTCGCGTGATTGAATGTCCATCGACGTCGCGGAGGGCGTTGTCGGGATCGAAGGAGTTGACGACCTGGGCGGGCGCAGCGTTTACCCGGGCGACCGCAGCAGCCTACAAACTCGAACTTGCATTTTGATTAGACAGAACAACTGCTTCATCCAGAAGGGAGACGATCGTCGACGCGGCCGCGCCGACGATTACTCCCAGAAAGGTACCCGCGAAGAAGCCATATGATGCCTCTCCTGGCAGAGCCGGAAAATTAGGCCAAGAACTTATGCCGGCCGGAGGATTATAGCCTGGACCCAGAAGGTGCGTGTGGTAAATGCTTGGTACGGGACCCGACGCTAGCGGCTTCCAAACAGGAAGGCTTCCGAACCATAGAGAGCTTTCGAAGCATTCTGTCGAGCAGGTGGGCTGCTATGTCGCGGACGGTCCACAATGGCGCGATCGTCTGCAGGTCCCATTTGTCCGGTGTGGGTGACCTCAAGAGATCGATCAGTTTTTCGTCCACTCTGGGTAGCAGATGAGCGCAGAAGATTGGCTCGGGTCCCCGCGGATCGCCTCGCATGACAGTCAGCCACGTTACGGTGAAGGACTGCGCCGCACCGGGGTTAGATAAGTGAGCAAGGTCAGTTCTGAATTCTCTTTTTTTGACGCGCAACGAAGTTGGACCCTGACGCGAGCGCTGCCGCCTCGCGCTGACCGGAAGACGATAAGTGTTGATAACAGCCCATGTCCTGAGTTACCGCCAAACCACTACCGAACCTCCGTTGAATACTGATGCCGCCTGCACACGCCGCCTTCGCCGCGGCTGAGCCTGCATGGGACACTCGGGCCCTTTCAGGTGACCACCAGCCAGTCTACCTGTGTTGCAGGTCAAAGTTGAGCATCGCGAGCAACGTTGTGTCGGGCAGATGGCACGAGCCCTTTGAGGGCTCCCACTGCATCTCGCGGAGTTCAGAGCTGCTGGTTCTACAGTAGGCCGTCCATCGTGACTTATCAGGGCGGCACCCGTTCAGATTGCTTCCGAGTGGCGAGTCATCCGCTCCGAACCGCCTCGGCTGGCGGAATTGCGCAACGGCGACAACTCGTCACCACGGATTCGTGAATGCCGCGCCACGCTCGGGGCCGTCCACGAATATCTCTCCAAGAGCTCAGAGTCGAACCGCGAATAGATCTCCTGCTGATGAGTGCGGAGATTAAAGCGCGCCCAGCCGAGGTGTGAGGATGACCAGATAACGGACGCTTATCCCGGCGCTGTACGTGTGAGCCGCGTCTGCCCGCACGAATGCGGTCGTGTCAGGCCCAGCAGTTTCCGTTGGATCCGCATAGCGGAACATTAATTCACCATCCAGTACGGGCCATGCTTCGTCATTCGATTGGTGCACGTGCTGGGGCCGCTGCCTCGCCACTCATGAATACGGGACAAGCCGCCAGATGCGGAGAAAGGCGTCGACAGCCCCTGCCGATCTTATCAAAGGCGCCGCCTTCGGACATGCGGGAGCCGCTGCCGCGCTCGCGTCGCCGTAAACGTCCTAAAAGACACGGGTGAGATAAGCTATTCCGTCTGGCCCCCCATACAAACCAAATTCTGTTATGGCCGGGCAAGCCGGGCACTGGGTGATCCTTAGCCGTAATCGACTTGTGGTCAGCCCTTCGGGAATCGGGAACAGACGGCAAGCACCTACGCTGGTACCCTCGCCGAAGGTTTTCCAGGAGCTCTGATTCCATCGATCGAGGGCAAACGCTTCTACCCGCTGTCCGAGGCGGATATTCTCTCGCAAGCGGACCACGTTGAACGTAACTGGGCGGTCGAACTCGAACACCACTTGTGGCATTGTCACGCCATCGTTGGCGCTCCAGTACGTCTGGGGGTTGCCGTCGATGAGGTTGCGAGCACCAAAGACATCGCTCGGAGTTCGCACCGACGTTGCTGTCACCCGAGCCTGCGCCGCCAGGTTCCTCGCAAAGGTCGAACTCACGAGCTGCCCGAAGCGGCGCAGTGAGTCCACATCATTTTCATGCAGAAGCCCCCGCCGATCGGGAGGGACGTTCAGCAGGAAGCTGGCTCCGTACCCCACAGACCGGTAGTAAAGATTCATGATCTCGGAGGGTGACTTCACGCGTTCATTTTCGGCCGCGTGCCAGAACCAGCCGGGGCGAATTGAGACATCGCACTCTGCAGGCACCCAGTGGGAGCCGTACCTGGTTCCTGTTCCTCCCAACTGAAATCGCACATAGCCGGGCGCCGCCGGACCACCGTCCTCGCCGACCGGATCATACGTCGCCCAACACGTCTCGTTAGCGAAGCCCGATTCATTGCCTACCCAGCGGATATCGGGGCCGACGTCGCTGAAGATCACGGCATCAGGCTGTAAGGATCGAACTAGCGCCCAGGTCCCAGGCCAGTCGTAATAGGTACGGCGATCGATCACTCGCCTTTCCCTCGCGCCGCCATAGTATCCGTCGCCGCCGTTGGCGCCATCGAACCACACTTCAAACAGCGGCCCGTACCCGGTCAGCAGTTCGCGCAATTGTGCCCGGTACATTTCGATGTATGCGGGCTTCCCGTACACAGGGGTATTCCGGTCCCAGGGAGAAAGGTAGACGCCGAACTTCAGTCCTTGGGACCGGGCGGCCTCGGACAACTCCCGAACCACGTCTCCCTGTCCCTGCTTCCAGGGACTGCTCCGGACAGAGTGCCCGGTGGTATGGGTCGGCCAGAGGCAGAAGCCGTCATGGTGCTTACAGGTGAGAATCAAACCCTTCATCCCTCCTGCCCTGAGCGCCGTCACGATCGCATTCGCGTCGAAGGCCGTCGGGTTAAACAGGGCGGGATCTTCATCACCATAGCCCCATTCCTTGTCCGTGAAGGTGTTTATTGAAAAGTGAAGAAACGCATAGACCTCCATCGTGTGCCACTGTAATTGACGGGCCGACGGAACAGCGCCGTAAGGAGCGGGCGGTCTTGCTGCGAATGGCCTTCCCCGCAATGCAGCGATGCTTGCTGCAGCAAGAAACGTGCGTCTCGAGATTTCAACTGAGCTCCCGAACCAGTTCACTGCTAAAGACCTTCGGCGCCCGCTGCATGAGCGCACATTTCCAAAACCCCATGATACGGGATTCCGTTCCGAGTCGGCGCAATACATCAGAAACACTGCTCATTCCGAGGAGAAAAAGAAAAGTGCATTCGATCCATCCGAAACGGTATTACGCTGATTCACGTCATTGGTACAACGCCGTGGCAGGAGGCCAGCATGACGAGTCTGGGTGTGGGTGTACTTGGAACGGGATGGGTTTCGGGAGAGTATATTCAGGCCTTTGAAAGGAATGCCCACACCGAGGTACGGGCCATCTTGAGCCGGGATAGCGAGCGTGCGGCTGCGAAGGCCCGCGAGCATCATTTGGTCGCATGCACCGCCTATGACCGCCTGGAAGATCTGCTGAATAATCCCACCGTCCAGATCGTTGCGATTTGTACGCCTCACCACCTTCACGTTCCCCAGGGCGTCGCAGCCGCCAGGGCCGGAAAGCATCTCGTGCTCGAAAAACCCGTCGCACTCGATTCGGAGGGTCTGCGCGAACTGCTCGACGCGGTCCGGTTCGCCGGTGTAAGAACCGTGGTCAGTTTCGTGCTGCGCTGGAATCCGCTGTTCGAAACGATCCGCGCCCTGCTCGAGGATTCGACGATTGGCCGCCTCTTTTATGCCGAGGTCGACTACTTGCAACGGCATCGGCCCCTGGTATGCCCAGCACTCCTGAAACGTGAAGCGGGAGATCGGCGGCAGTAGCCTCCTGACCGCAGGATGTCACGCGATCGATGGACTCCGCTGGTTCGCCCACCGTCGTCCGGTGGAGGTGTTTTCCTACTCAAGCACCGGTGCCGGTAACCAGCTTGCTTACGAATACGATCCGAACAGCGTAACCCTGGTGAAATTCGAGGGTGGAATGATGGGTAAGGTCGCCTCCTCGATCGAGTCCGTCATGCCCTACGTCTTTAATGTTCTGTTACTGGGCGATGGGGGGTACCATCCGCAACAACCAGGTGTTTGCACGTAAATGGGTTGGGCAGCGTGGCTGGGCGACCATTCCAACTGTCCTCCCGGACAGCGGGGACGTAACGCACCATCCGTTCCGTGACGAGGTGGATCACTCGTCGAGTGTATCCTTGCCAATCGGGAGTCCCACGCAAACCTGGAGGACGCAGCCGTAACTCACGAGATCTGCTTCGCCGCGGAGACGTCGGTGCGCGAGAAGCGTCCAGTGGCGATTCCTGGAAGCAGTGAGAGTAAGTGAATTCGGGACTGCTAACCACAGTCCGGTTGTTCGGGGAGTTTCCCACTCGGCCGCAATCCAATCCCACTCTTGCCAAACAGAGGCCGCTCTTCCTGGGCGATCTGAAGCCCGCGGCTACCGGCGCCGACGTCACGCGTCGCGGTGTGGGGATCGCGCACCGACAACCGCGAAGGGCTTCCACTGCAGATCGGGCACGAACGGGTATGTGGGCACGCGATACCGATTCGCCGGGAGATGCTCGATGTCCTGATTGACAGCCCCATGCGTCAGCGCCATCAGATTCGGGTTCGCAATCCGGGCGATTTCCGGAACCAGGTATCCCGCTTTAACAACGACAATCTTGAAGGTCGTCGGTTGCAGCCCCAGCGAGGTGAAATCGCGAATCTCGTGGAAAGGACGCCGTCTTGCCGTCAGGACGACCGAAATAGCCTCGACCTGGACGACAGCCTCGCGCTCGGGCAATTGATCCGTCTTCAGCAAGAAACTCACTTTGGCGGTGACGTGCACGGGCGGATTGCCCACGGGATCGAGCGTGCCCCCGACAGCGAGGGGCAGGGTCGCTCCCACGCCTGCGCGATAGCAGGCTTCCGTCGCCGGCCGGTCGACAATGCCGGCGATCACGGCGTTCTGCACGTGATGCCGCATTAGCGCCGCCAGGACCTCGGCGCGGTCGCCCGTACCTCCGCCCGTCGGATTGTCTCCCGAGTCGGACAACACGACGGGTTTCGTCTCCAGGGCCTGTGCGCGCTTGATGCAATCATCGAGCGTTCCGGTGGGGACGCCGAATTTGAACTCCTTGCGCGCGTCCCAGTATTGCTGCGCCAGCGAAAGGGCGTCGGTCCGCAACAAGTCAGGCTTCGTACCGGTCAGTACAGCGCTGGCCGTGGCCCGCGGTTCATCCGCCCAGACGTAACCGACCAGCAGTGACGCGTCCAGCACTCCGGGCGCCGTGTTCATCGCGGGCAATTGCGCCCAGAGGCGCTTGGCCGGTTCGTAAAGGGTACTGCTGCGCTCGCCCGGCATCAGGACCGGAATCGGGGACCAGATCATCGTCGGTCTGATCTGCTGGTCCAGGCAATGGACCAGCATGTCGCACGCCCGCTTGGCCGTCTCCTCGCGATCGATATGCGGAGCGGTGCGAAAAGCGGAGAGCATATCCAGAGTGTCGATCGTCCGGCGGCTGAGGCTGCCGTGCAGGTCGAAACTGGCGGTCATCAAGCAATCCTGACCGACCACTCGTCGCGCGGCGGCAATCCAGTCTCCGTCCGCGTCCTGCATGCCCTTAACGTACATGGCGCCATGCATCGCCAGGTAAAGGCCGTCGAGCGGGAGCAACGCCTTCAGACGCTGGAGGAATTCCGCCTTCAGCTCGTCGTAGGTTTTCCGCTCGACGGGTCCGCCGGGCACCGCGGTCGCGAGAAGAGTCGGCTGAAACGGGTACGGGTAGGCTTTTAGCGGGCCGAAAAAGGGATCTCCTGCCAGGTCATGGCCTCTTGTGACCGTGAAGTCTTCCATGCGGGCGCGGATATGGCTGTAGGTACTGCATTCGATCTGAATGCCGCCAAATGCGACTCGCCTGGCTTGCGCAGCCGGGCCGGCGCGTAAGAAGCGCGCGCTGTCCACCCGTGAACTCAATGCCGCCATCGCGGCGCTTTTCAGAAAGGTTCTGCGTCTCACTGGCCTGCTCCTTGACCCTCGCGAGATGATGCCGCGCTTTGAGCATGCGCGCGCCGATCAACGCCGTCCGAAAACCAGCGAAATCCATCGTACTGCTCATCTTCGGCGGATATTAACAGTTTTACGTTGGCGACCTTGAGAGCGAGGGCAGAGTGCAGGAAATGATCGACCTCATCGCGGAAACCTCGCTCCCCTCGCGTCGACGCAGCCCGGCCATGCCTCGTCCGGGCAGACCGACGTGATGGGCGTATTCATCGCCGGATGGGCCGACGCCGGTCTGCATCCGGAGACCTTCTGGCTGGGGTATCGGCGAATCTGTTTCTTCATGGAAGGGGCCTACTTAGCCGCTTCCATCATGTGTAAGACCCCGGCAGCCGAGCGGACCAGAATTCGAACTACGGGTTAGCGATTTCCCAATACGTATCCTCGCCGACGCTCAGCGTCAGCGTAGGCCGTTTAACGGCAACTTGAGCAGGGGCAGCCCAGGAGCGAGGACGCGACCGCATTTTCTAGGTAAGTGCTAGTACTTGGTGACGTAAGTCGCCGTAATATTTCTTGAGCCCGACGCTGTGCACCACCCGCTTCCGCCATTCGAACGGTGCCGCTTGGGCGTTGTAAGCCTCCAGGAAGCGGTCAATTGCTTCCCGGACTTGATGCGGCGAGGTGAAACT
>DATDGP010000264.1:0-17275 GCA_036522035.1 Terriglobales bacterium | reverse complement strand
TTGATTGGGCAACTCTGTACTTCCCTTTAAAGGAGAAAATGCATGAAGAAGCTTTTGACAGTCGTATTCACCATGGTGGTCGCTGGCACTCTGTGCTTCGCGCAGACCGGCGGCGGCTCCACCGACCAGGGCAAGACCGCTGCCCCCGCAACATCGGGCAAGAAAGCCACCAAGACGAGCAAGGCCCACAAGGGTGGCAAGAAGAGCAAGAAGAGCACCGGGGCCACCACTACTCCGGCTCCGGCTCCAAAATAACCGTCTCCTCGGGAACTTAGGTTTTTTGCAGCGGCCGAATTGGCCGCTTTTTTTGGCCAGGAATGGATCTGAATGACATGCGGAGGGCACGGGCTTCTCATGTTCGGACGAGCGCGAAATGCAAGTGATGACATTGCAGCTCTTAGGGGAAATCAGTGATTGCCAGAATTCACGTGGTGATGTTTAATTTGACCACTCTGCAACACTTCTTTGAAGGAGAAAATGGAATGAAGAGGCTATCCGTTTTTGTATCTGCGATGTTACTGGTGGGCTGCCTGGCATTCGCTCAGACCGGCACCGGCTCTTCCGCCAGCACCGCGCCCAAGGCCACCAACACGCCGGCGGCGGAATCCGGGAAGAAAGCTACCAAGACAAGCAAAGCCCACAAGGGCGGCAAGAAGAGCAAGAAGAGCACCGGTACCGGGACCGCCACCACGCCCCCGAAATAGGGCGTTTCGAAAAAGGTTCGTTCTTGAGCGGCCGATTTCTGGCCGCCTTTTTTTGCCCTTGGCGGGATTGCCAGTCCACTTGTCCTCATGCGAGCCAACACCGAGTTGGTATCCGGGAATATAGGCGAAATCTGTTGTTGCAGTGTTTAAGCTGGGCAAAACGAGGTCGCTGCATTTTTGTCCTCGGCTCCCGCTAGTGCGGGTTATAGTAAATTGTTCAAAGCCCATGGCCCTCCGCTCCGCACCCACAGATACTCGCGCAAATTCCTCTCCGCAGCAGGACGTGGTCCGTATTGCGGCAATGCGCGCCGTTCACTCGGCGCTGCTCTACCTGCACAATCAGGAAACGGAGTTCCGGCGCTGGCAACGCGAACTGGCCGAGATTCCGGCGCCGCCTTTCGGCGAGGCCAACCGCAGCGAATGGCTGCGCCAGAGATTCTTGTCGCTCGGGCTTGAGGAAGTTCATGGGGATGAACTGGGCAACATTTTTGGCATGTTACGCGCCGAGTCGTTTCAATCGACGCTGGGCGTGAGTGCCCACTTGGACACGGTGTTCCCGCTGGGCACGCGTCTGGATACGCGAGAAGAAGGCACACGTCTCTATGGCCCCGGAATCAGCGACAACGCGGCGGGCGTCGTGGCCATGCTGGCAATCGCCTCGGCGCTGAAGCGCAGCCAGCTCCGACTCAATGCGAATGTTGTCTTCATCGGCAACGTCGGAGAGGAGGGCGAAGGCAATCTGCGCGGCATGCGCCACGTCTTCGCTTCGCCGACCTGGAAAGACGCCATCGCTTCCCTGCTAGTGATCGACGGTGCTGGGACCGATACTTACGTTACGCAGGCGCTCGGTAGCCGCCGCTTTGAGATCACCTTCCACGGTCCAGGCGGCCACTCTTGGAGTGATTTCGGCGTGCCTAACCCGATCGTACTCTTGTCGCGGGCGCTTTCGCGCTTCAGCCAGGTTGCCGTGCCGGAATCTCCGCGCACGACTTTCAACGTGGGCGTAGTTCACGGAGGAACGTCGGTCAATTCCATTCCGGAGCGGGCTACCGCCCGAGTCGATCTGCGTTCGGCCTCGATGGATGAGTTGCATAAGCTAGAAAAGCGCTTGCGCGAATCGATGAATGAAGCCTGGAGCGAAGTCCCGCTCGCCTACCGTCAATCGAAGACTGTGCAGAAGGCGCCGCCAGCGTCAGGCACCGTGGCGGAATCCAGAGTGCGATTCGCGATTGAGTCGATCGGCGACCGCCCCGCGGCCGAGCTTCCCGCGGACGCGACCATCCTTAAAGTGCTCCGCGCGGTGGACGCGCATTTGCGCATCAAGTCCATAGCTCGTCTGGCTTCGACGGATGCCAACGTGCCGCTAGCGCTGGGCAAAGAAGCGACCACCATCGGCGCGGGTGGTGATGGTGGTTCGGCCCACACCATGCGCGAGTGGTTCGACTGCGCCAACCGCGATCTCGGGCTGAAACGAATTCTATTGACTCTGCTTGCACTGACCGGAGTGGGTGAATGAAATCCTTCCGAATCCTGTTCCTTGGATGGGTCATGACTAACCTTGTATTCGCCCAGGAGAATAAACCGCCAGAAGCCATCTTCCTTCACGGACACATCTACACCGGTACACACCACCTCACTGGCCACAGGGAAGGATATGCCAGCGAGTACGTACAGTCGGTAGCGGTCTCGAACGGCATGATTGTCGCGGCTGGCGCGAACGAAGAAATCCAGAAACTCAAGGGGCCGAATACACAAGTGATCGACCTGGGCGGCCATTTCGTAATGCCTGGATTTAATGACGCCCACACCCATCTGGCCAGCGCCGGCTTTGAGAAGCTGAACGTCGATCTGGTGGGCACAAAGTCGCTTGGGGAAATGCAGCAACGCATCGCCACTCGGGCCAAGACCACGGCCCCCAATGATTGGGTCCTGGGAGAAGGCTGGGATCATACGCTATGGGCCAGCCAAAAGCTGCCCACACGCCAGGATATTGACGCCGTTACTGGCGATCATCCGGCGATCTTCTCCCGGGTGGACGGGCACATTGCGATAGCCAACACGGCCGCCTTGAAGGCCGCCGGCATTACCGCCTCCGCGCCCGATCCCCATGGAGGCAAGATCGACCACGACGACACGGGTGAGCCGACGGGCATCCTGCGTGAAACCGCTCAAGGCGCGGTCCGTGCGAGGATTCCACGACCAACTCCCGAGCAGCGGCGCCGCGCCCTCGAACTTGCTCTCGCAGATGCTGCACAATGGGGCATTACTTCCGCGCAGGATAACTCCGAGTGGGACGATTTTCTGATCTACGAGCAAATGGAAAAAGAGGGCAAACTCACCCTGCGCATTGCCGAGTGGCTCCCGTTCGATGCCCCGGTAGCTGAGCTGCGCCAAAAGCGCGACCATCATCCTGCGCGCGACACCATGCTCCATACCACTATGCTCAAGGGCTTTATGGACGGTTCGTTGGGCTCACACACCGCCGCCATGCTGGCTCCCTACACCGACGACCCTAAGAACTCAGGCCTTCCCCGCTACGAACAGGACGCTCTCGATCAAAAGGCCGCGGAGCGAGCCCAAGCTGGGTTCCAGATGGGATTTCACGCTATCGGCGACCGTGGCGCGCGCATGGCCCTGGAGGCATTCGCTTATGCCGAGCAGCACAATTCCTTGGCGTCGCGCGACTTTCGTTACCGCATCGAGCATGCGCAGGTGGTCGCGCCGGCAGACTTCCAGAAGTTCAAGGAACTGCATGTCATCGCCTCGATGCAGCCCAACCATCTGCTGACCGACATGAATTGGGCGGAAGCGCACATCGGCCCCGACCGTGCCCGACACGCCTATGCCTGGAAGGAATTTCTGAACGACGGCGTCGTCCTGGTTTTCGGCACAGACTATCCGGTTGAGCCGATCACGCCGTTCCGTGGCCTGTACGCCGCTGTAACGAGGAAGAACGAAGCCGGAACGAAAGAATTCTTTCCCGAACAAAGGATCACCATCGAACAGGCCATCGCCGCGTATACCACCGGTCCCGCCTATGCGGAGTTTGAGGAAAAGCAAAAAGGTACGCTTGAGCCCGGGATGCTAGCCGACTTCGTGGTCCTGGATCGCGAAATAACCAAGGTGGTGCCACCGGAAATCCTGAAGACCCGAGTGCTGCGGACAGTGGTGGGCGGGCGCACCGTTTACGAGGCCAAATAACAACGGCCAGCTACAACTATATAGAGATACGCTTCTAGTCTTCCCCCCGAAGCGCAATTTCTTGGCGGGCAAGGTTTCGTCGCTGGTAGGAGTCCCTTAGCAGCCACGCCAGATAGACCACCATGAGCAGGTTCAACAGCAAAGCAAGCCATTTGAAACCCGTGGGATGATGGAACAGCCCGTAAATCAGAAACGGTGTGTATAGTGCGCCTGACAACAAAGCAAACCACTCTGCCCATTCCTTCTCCAGCCACAGCCCACTGGCTTCGGCAAAGCGGATGGCAGCGTAGATCAGGATCAACAGCGCTAGCACACGCAAGCCGCGGGGAGTGATTCCGCCTAACGAGCGCAGCATCATCTGAAACATGCGCCAGTCAGGGTTGATGTGCAGGATCCGGTGCAGTTCTGTGAGCAGGTTCTCCGCCACCTCTTTCATGTCTTTGTGGCGAAGAGTCATCACCCAGATGGCGCCGACAATGGCCAGCAGGCCCTTGCCGGCCTCAAATAGTGCGACGCCGCGAAGGCCAAAGTGTCTGACGAAGAAGCCTTTGGGATGCTTGTCCATGCCCCCGGATGGGAACCCAGCTTATTCTACTTGCAACCCTTTCATTGTAAAGAAGTCACGGAGGTGTGAGGGCTTTCCCCTGCGACGTAGCACGGATTCCCGAACGGCTTCAAAGAGGCAACCCCGCGGTTTCACGCGGAGTCTAGGTTGGCAGATTCCGACAGATTGAGGTGCGGAGCTATGTCTTTACACATAAGCAAGAGGCCAAGCCGTCTGCCAGGGCGTGCTTTCCTCATGAACCATTTATCCATCAGTATCTTGATAACCGTTTTGCTCATTTCGTGTACAGCTCTTCTTGGAGCGCAGGAGACCAAGTCAGTCAGCGATCAAGCTTCTGCTGGCGCGTCGGCGAACACAGTGGCAACCGTGCCTGCGGGAACCCGGTTGATGGTCAAGATGGTCGACGCAGTGGACTCGGACAGGAGCAATCCTAACGAGCGCTTTCGAGGCACACTCGAGTCAAATCTGATGGCTGGGAACATCATGGTCGCGCCGAAAGGGACCACGGTCTTCGGACGCGTGCTGACCGCGGTGTCAGCCGGTAGGTCAGGCGGTCAGCTGGAATTTGATCTTACCGATATTCGGCTGGATGGCCAGCTGTATTCGCTAGCTACTAACTCGAATCAGGTTCAAGGGCAGGGATCGAGCAGCCAGGCAGCGGGCGGCGCCAAGGCCGGAGCAGCCGTCGGCGCGATCGCCGGAGGCATCAGCGGAGCCATGCGAGGTGCCGGAGCCGGTGCCGCTGCCGGACACGTTTCCGGGGTGACGACCACGGGAGAAAGAGTGAACGTTCCCTCGGGAACGTTGGTTGAATTCACTCTGGATCATCCCGTCTCCTTGCCCGTGGCGAGATAAGTCGCCTCAGCGAGCTGACTTGAAGATCGCGAAGACGGCACCCTGAGGATCGGCCAGAATGGCCCACGTTCCGACACCAGCCATATCCTGGGCCGGCATCAGAGTCCTGGCGCCGAGCTGTGCTGCCTTAGCGGCGGTCGCGGCGACGTCCGCGACCAGGAAATAGATCAGCCAGTGCGATCCCCATTGGGGGTCGCGATGCTCCGCCGGAGGAATTCCACCGATAAAGTGCTCGCCATTCTTGATGTGCAGATAGCCGGAAGGATCATTCGGTGCCCTTGTGATTTCCCAACCGAACAGAGTGGAGTAAAACTTGGCTCCGCTGGCGGGATCGCCTGTGCTCAGATCGGCCCAGCATAGCGATCCGTTCTCGCCACTCACGCCGATCCCTTGGTTGTCTTTGGCTTCCCACACCGAAAACACCGCACCCGTGGGATCGTGGATCACCGCCATGCGACCCGCATTCATCACATCAGACGGAGGCATGATGATGGTCGCGCCCGCCTGCGTGGCCTTCTTTGTCGCTTCGTCGGCGTTGTCAACCGCGATATACAAACTCCAATGCACAGGTGTGCCGCGCGCCAGCTGGTCCTTGCCTAACGTGTAACCCGCGGCGGCATCACGCTCATGGAGCCTGAACATCGAATAGGCCCCGCTCGCACCCATCGGATAGTCAGTCACGGTCCAGCCGAAGAGCGAGGTGTAAAAAGCCTTGGCAGCGCTCTGGTCCGTGGTAGCCAGCTCGACCCAGCAAAAGGAGCCCGCGGGTTTGTCCACGTTTGCCATAAGGTGTCCAGTATACGCTCAGCGAAAACTACGGCAGCGTTGCACCCGGATCGTGATGGTGCTCATGGTTCGGATGTCAAGGACCCGTGAAATGCTGCCATCTTCACAACTTTTGGGCCCACCGTGCCGCGCCCCCTACATTCCCTCGCCGTCGCTTTGCGCATACTTGCTCGCACTCTTCCCAAAGCGGGATTTGCTGTGTACACTCACGCCAACATGATTCGGAGAATACTCCTCTTCCTTCTTCCCGCAATCCTCAGTTTGCCGACCCTTGCGCAATGCTGCCCGGAAAAACCGCAGGCCATCAAGCGCCAAGCGCTCTGGCAAAAGCTTCAAGATCAGCTTCACGTCGTGAATCAGCAACTGGACGGCGTGTTGGGATTGGCGGTGAAGGACCTCACCTCCGGCGACGAGTTCTACATCAATGCCGATGAGATCATGCCGCAGGCCAGTTCGATCAAGATCGCTGTCCTCGCTGATCTCTACCGGCAGGCGCAGCAAGGCAAGTTAAAGCTCACCGACGAGTACACCGTCCGCAAGGAGGATTTGGTCTCAGGGAGCGACATCATGCTGGGCCTCACAGCTGGTACCACCCGGTTGACACTGCGCGATCTGGCCACCATGATGGTGGCAGTCAGCGACAACAGCGCCACCAATGTCTTGATTGACCACCTCGGCATGGACAACGTGAACTCCATGCTGGAAGGGCTTGGCCTCCATGTTACCCGGCTCCGCCGCAAGATGATGGACTTGAAGGCCGCCGACGAGGGTCGCGAGAATGTTTCGACTCCGCGTGAGATGATGACCCTGCTCGAGACCATCTACCGCGGCAAGCTGCTCAACGCGGAGATGACACAGGACTACCTCCGCGTCCTGAGCACGCACAAGGAAAGCGCGCTGTTGCAGGGTCTGCCCGAGGGCGCTGTGGCGGCAAACAAGCCGGGCGAGCTCGAAGCCGTCCGCAATGACTCAGGGATCGTCCTGGTCAAAAACCGTCCCTACGTGCTGTGCGTGATGACGACCTACCTCAAAGACGAGCACGACGGCTCAGCCGCGATCCGCAAGA
Source organism: Terriglobales bacterium (assembly GCA_036522035.1). Taxonomy (GTDB): domain Bacteria; phylum Acidobacteriota; class Terriglobia; order Terriglobales; family Acidobacteriaceae; genus Angelobacter. The sequence continues at coordinate 10,098 of DATDGP010000264.1, read as the reverse complement.
TCACGGCGCTGACCTACAGCTACTTCGACCGCGTGGGACGCGCCTCAGACTACGGCCGCGTGGTATCACCAAAGTGATCGCGTACAATGAAAACGTATGAGAACCAGTTATCTTTTAGCGCTTTTTCTTCTGCTCAGCGCCCTTGGTTTTGCGCAATTCAAGAACACTCCGTTGCAGCCACCGGCCCGGCTCAATCCCGAGCTCTATCCGGAAAACGCCAACGCCGTCAAAGAGATCCGCGAGGCCACCCTCGCCGCGGGCAAGCAACACAAGCGCATCCTACTGGTGTTCGGCGGCAACTGGTGCCTGGATTGTCACGTGCTTGATAACGCGTTCCACCAGCCCCGGATCGCTCCGCTATTGAACGCCAACTTCCTGGTGGTCCACGTGGATGTAGGTGAGTACACCAAGAATCTTGACCTGGCTGAGAAGTATCACGTCGATCTCAAGAAGGGCGTGCCTTCGATCTCTGTGCTGGACACGAGTGGCGGCCTGCTTTACTCGACCAGCGAGTTCGAGAAAGCCAGGGTCCTCAGCGAAGAGGACGTTCTGCAGTTTTTGAACCAGTGGAAGCCGCCGCAGCCGGCTAGCGCCACCAAATAGCTTTTCATCTTCTCGCCACGACCTGGTTATTATTTCAAGTGGCCATCGAACCACGCGGCTACGCGCTCGATGACGTCGCGCTGGTGTGCCGGGCTCGCGAACATATGGCCCTCGTGTTCGTAGACCACAAATTCCGTCTCCACGCCCAGCGTTTTCAGGGCGTGCCAAAATTCGTACGACTGCGGCGTCGGACATTCGCCGTCGCTATCGCCTACCAAGACTAGCGTCGGGGTCTTTGCATGCGTGATGAACGCGATTGGGGAGCTCTTGCGGTAGACTGCAGGATCTTCATAAACGGAGGCTCCGAAGAACGGGATCATCCACTGGTCGATTTGGTTCTCCCCGTAATAACTCTCAAAGTTCGCGAGCCCGGCGCCGGCCACAGCCGCACGAAAACGGTTGGTCTGGGTGACAGCCCACATCGTCATATAGCCTCCGTAGCTCCAGCCAGTGATGCCCAGGCGATGCTCGTCGACGGGGGCTTCACGCAACACCTGGTCTACGCCGGCTAGAATGTCGCGGAAGTCCCCGCCGCCAAAGTCCTTGACGTTGGCGCGCGTGAAGGCTTCTCCTTGCCCAAAGCTTCCCCGCGGGTTAGGCAGAAACACGAAGTATCCGGCGGCCGAAAGCGGCACTGCGAAGTTGCGCTCATTGGGCCACGTCGACCGGGCCATGGAGCCCGGACCGCCGTGCACCAGCACCACCATCGGATACTTCTTCCCGGGATCGAAATCTGCCGGATACAGTAGCCAGCCCTGCAGTTGGAAGCCTTCATTTGACCAGTGCACGCTCTTCACCTCGCCCCAAACTAGCTGGACGGCGGCGTTACGAGAGGTAATCTGCTTCCACCTACCGATGGGGCCGGCCCAAACTTCTGGCGGCTGGCGCAACGACTGTCGGATCACAGCCGAGGTCTTGCCATCGGTAGCGATGGAGAGCATGATGCCCCAGCCGTTCGCGGTGATCTGCTCAGGCCCGTGCCACAGGGCCTCAATCCTGCCAGACACGGGATCGACAGTCGCAATGCCGCTCTCGCCATCCACATCTTCGCCAAACAGGATCGATGAGGATGAAGTCCAGGTCAGCCAGCTCGCCGATGCCTTCATGTCCGGTGTGACATTGCGGGCTCGACCGCCCGAAGCCGGGAGTACAAAGATGTCGCCACCGACCGAGGGTTCGTCGCTCATGAGCCCGCAGATGAATGCAACCGACTTCCCGTCGGGCGACCAGGCGGGATTAGCGATCTGCGAGTCGCTCGAGGGCCTGTAGATGGATTGCATTGAACCGCCGGCAGCGTCGATCGTGTAGATCTCTGCGATATACCAGTTGTCGTCGCCATTGCCGTGCGCGGCGGTGGTCACGAAACGTTTACCGTCGGGAGACCAGCCGTATTCATAGACATACATGTCAGCCGGAGAAATCACGCGCAGCTTGCCGCCGCTCGCGTTCACCAGCGCCAGGCGCTGCTCGGTGACGGCGTCTTTGATCACGCCTGTCTGCACTTTTTCAGCAACCAGAGGACCGGAGGCCCGCTCGGCGTTCTCGGTAAAAAGCACGGCGATGGTCTTGCCGTCGGGCGACCACCCGGGCGAAGCGAAGAAGCCGCGCCCGTTGGTCAATTTGGTGGCTGCGGCGCCGGTCGCGCCGACCACGTAGAGCTCAGCTTGGCCCAACTTGGCCGCGTCGGACAGGAAGGCGATGCGCTTGCTGTCTGGCGACCAGGCAATCGAGCTCTCATCAGACACGGCTGCGCCGGTGCCGGCGCTGATCCGCCGCGGCGTGCCACCGGCCGTAGGCGCAACATAGATCGCGCTCATGCCGAGCTTGATGCTCTCCACCCATGCCACCTTGTTGCCATCCGGCGAGATCGCCGTCTGATCGATTTTCTTTCCCGCAAACAGCGTACGAATGGCAGCCCTCAAAGCAGGTTTCGGCGCAGCCGTACCAGGCTGGGCCCAAGCCGGTTGAAGCAATAAAATAGGCGCGATCAACTTAAGACGGTGTAATGATGGCATGACGTTTCTCCGCATGAATGTTGGTCTCTCAATATATCGTCGGTACACGCGATGGGCAAGAAATGCTTGTGGGCTTGCGTGCTGGTCATGGGCGAACCCCCGGTGTACTATTCTTCCGACAAGGGTAATGAGGCATACAGTCATAGCCACACTTGCTGTTTGGGTGGGTTTCACAGCAGGAAACGCGCAGCAGCCCGCGCCACCTTCTTCATCCGGCCGGCAATCGCGCCCGGCAGGCGCCACAGTTGCACCGCAGAGTCCTCCGCAACCGCCGCAGGTGTCCGACGAAGAGTTGATGGCCCGCGCAGAACAAACAGCCCGGGCCACAATGAATTGGGACCAGTCCAGCACTCCCGGCGTGAAGGTGGAGACACAACTCATCAAGCGGAGTGAGGTTAGAGGCCGAACGGTAATGGACTATCGGATCACAGTCAGCGGAGCGCCTCACGACCGCCAGTACACACTCATGGCCTGGCCCATCACAGTAAGCCAGCCGATCGTTCTGATGGAAGGTCTGATCATTGCTGCCGATGGGACCGTGGGTTGTCCGGCCGATTCGATCAAGAGCTGCTCTCAACATCTCAAAGGCAAGGAGCTGCACCTGACTTACATCCCCAGCAGCGGTGAAATCTATCGTCACGCTTTGATCTCTGAGGATCATCAGGCGCGAGCCTTCTTTTCGATAATTCCCGTACCTTTCGTCGTGACCGACAAGGGATGCAGCCTGGAAGTTGTTCGGCTGAGTCCGCAATTTGAGTTAGTGATCGTGCGTGGCAAGGGATTTCAGCCCGGCGAACAATTGATGTTTCACACGCAGTCCTACCAGGAGATGCACGACGTGCCCGTAACCGTGGATTCCCACGGCCAGTTCCAGGCCCACCTCACGCCCACGGTCAAAGGCCGCGTTGCCGGAACGATCGCGGTAACGGCGACGGCTAAGAGTTGTTCGCCAACTATCTCCTTCGACTGGGGACAGCGGCCGTGAGACCAGGAGGTATCTGGCATTTGAATTCGTTCGTGGCTATCGTTCTCCTCTTAGCCTCATTGGCCGCCGCACAGGAAAAACCGACCGCTTCACGATCACCGGCGTGGTTTCCGGTACGGACGAGTACACCGTTACACGCAGCTACATCGAGCAGAAGTATCCCATGCTGCACGGGTTGATCCTGCTGGCCGCCGGCGCGCGGCCGATCGACCAGATCAGCGCCGAACAGGTCCAGTTCCAGTTAAAGCACGATGGAACCCATCAATGCGACGTCTTCTCAAGCTCCGTCGCGGCTGATTCCACAGTCGCAGCGTAGTCTTGGAGCACCTGCGCTACGCGAACAATCTCCTTATCCGCCTCCTGGTACCGCTTCTCCTCAATGGCTTCGCGCACGCCCGGCAGAGTCTTGGCTCCGTAACCGGTATAGAAGCCCGGCGCGTAAATGAGGTGCTGGTACCAGGGACGCCGCGGAAGTCCTTGCGTGGTGGTAAGTTTTCGCTCGGTCTGGATCAGCTTTTCGTTGAGCTCTTCGAGCGCCCTCGTGGATGGCACATTGCCCGAGGTGAAAGCTTTAACCGCGCGGGCGTAGTGCTCGGCGCTGCGGTCGAGGACCGCCTGAGCGTTGTCCAGGGGCGCAAAGTCGAGGAATGGCGGCGCTTCCTCTCTGTCCGGAGCCACGGTAGGCCGGCGCGGATCCGACGTGGCGCTGTAAACACCGTCCTCCAGATTCTGATCGCGCTCACGGGCCTCATCCTGGCGGTTCTTCAGCAGAGTTTTCAGCTCGTCGTCATACTTGTGGATGGTGTCGGCAAAATCCTTGAAGTCATACGGGAGAACGTCGGCATCGGCAAAGCGCAACACCATCGTGCCTGCGGTCTGGGCCAGCGTGCGGCCGTACACGAAGTCAGTGTCTGAAAAATGCGTGAACCAATAGAAGTCATCGTAGACGGAGTGATAGATACCCCCCTCATCTTCGCCGCCATAAGCGACGTTGAGTGAGGCGACGCCCAGGTGATCCAGAAAGGCGGTATAGTCGCTCCCTGAACCCAGCGCTCCGATCCGCAGATCGCCTCGTGTGCGGGCCTCCTTTTTGTCTTGCTGCACGTCCCGTCGCGTTGATTCCACCAGCCGCGCCGCCTGGCTCCGTTTCCACACTGAAATGTTCTTCTCCGGGTCGGTGATGTCGCGAGCCACGCCGTTCACAAACTTTTCCAACGAATGCGAGCCCTCCACTTCGAGGTAGCCTCGCCCATTGCCATCGGTGTTGATGTAGAGCGCGGCGTGACGCTTGAGTTCGTCGCCGTGGTACTCCGCCCATTCGGTCGAACCGAGCAGCATGGGCTCTTCGCCGTCCCACGCACAATAGATAATGGTGCGCTTGGGCTTCCATCCCTGTTTGATCAAGAGGCCAAGCGCGCGAGCCTCTTCGAGCAGAGCAATCTGTCCTGAGATCGGGTCTTCGGCACCGTTGACCCAGCCATCGTGATGATTGCCGCGGACCACCCACTGATCGGGCGCTTCCGAGCCGGGGATCTTGGCTATCACGTCATAGACGGGTTTAATGTCCCAGTTAAATGCAACCTTGAGGTGGACCCTTGCGGGCCCGGACCCAACGTGATAAGGGATGGGCAGCGCGCCGCGAAAACTCTCCGGCGCCATCGGTCCGGTCAACGCTGTCAGCAAGGGTTGGGCGTCGCCATAAGAAATGGGCAGAGTAGGAATCTTAGTGAGTGTGGGAATATCCTTGAGCGCAAGGCGCTTGACATCGCCTTTCGCCCCGACCCCGGGCGTGGTCGGATCGCCGGGGTAGATGGTCATGTCCATCACGCTGCCGCGCTGCACCCCGTTCTCATTGCGCATGGGGCCCACGGGAAAAACATCGCCTGCGAAATAGCCGTCATCACGCGGGTCGGAATAAATGATGCAACCCACGGCACCGTGCTCGGCCGCGACCTTGGGCTTGATGCCGCGCCATGAGTTTCCGTAGCGCGCGATCACGATCTTGCCCTTCACCGAGACGCCGAGCCGGTCGAGCTCGTCATAATCGCGCGGCAGACCATAGTTGACATAGACCAGCTCGGCGGTCACGTCGCCATCGATGGAGTAGGCGTTGTAGGTTGGCAGCTGTTCGTCCTGCTGGCTGGAAGTCGGATCGACGGCCAAGGTTGGCTCTTCGAGCTTGGCGGTGTAGTGCGTTGGCCCGACCAATTCCAGGACTCGTTCCTTGGGCGTGGGAAAGAGAACGTCAAAAGTCTCGATCCGCGCGTCAAGCCCCCAGGACTTGAATTGCGCAAGAATCCATTCGGCGTTGTCTTTGTCGTAAGGAGAGCCGACGTGGTGAGGACGCTTGCTAAGCCGCTGCATGGTATCGCGCAGGACCTGTGGACTGGGAACAGCGCGAAACTTCTCTTCCCAGTCACGCTCGGCCCGGGAACTGCCAGCGGTGAATCCGTAGAGAGGCTCATCGCCGGGTCCGTTGGCAGAACCCGTGGACAGAGAGAGAAGACTGAGCAAGACGGCGAAGAGAGAGCTTCGCATGAAAAGGCTCCTAGGGTGGCGATGAGTGCGCAAGCGATTGTATATGAATTCGCCTCGCACACCGGCAGCCTCCGGAAGCCGCGCGCCGCGATTCAGATGCGCGAGTAGTCTCCCCGCCAGTTGGTAACGGACTTCTTGATGTCGACCAGGCTGAGCTTTTCATCAAGTGCGCGCTGGACCAGCGCCGGCAGTTCAGCATCCGAGGCGAAGCGCAGGCCCACCAGCTGCTTATCGGACAACTCGCCAATGCGCGCGCACAAAGGTTGCGACAGAACCTGCGAGAGACGCAGACGTTCCTCCACGCGGATGATGCGGTCCTGCAGATGTGTGCCGTAAGCGCGCATCCGGCCGACCATCACCAGGAAAGCCAAGGCCACCACGAGAATCCAGCCCGAACCCAGCCTAGGGAAGCGAAACAGGTAGACCACGGCGATAATGACATTGATCGCGGCAACGGGCACCAGAAAGAAGTGAAACGGCGGGTCAAGCTTTGCATGGTTGGCGTAGTTCTGCAGTTCTTTGGGCTCCATAAGCCTCCTTGGCTCCAAAGGATGTTATCGGGGTTTGCGATTTCCGGGAAACATGATGCGCCCCCAGCCACCTCGATTCAACAAAAAAGCCGAATCGCTTCAAGAGCCCGGACCGAGGCATCTCGAGTTTCTGTTTCGCCGAGTTGCCGGAGGACGATAGAATGCTTAGCGGGCCGAAGGGGGGCCGGACAATGAGAACCAGACCGGTTAGCGTCTTATCAATCGCGTTGTGTGGCGCAGTGTTGTTCACCGGCTGCACTCAGTCGCCAGCCAACTTTCAAAAGCAACTCCAGGAACAACTCATCAGGGCCAAAGCCGGCGACGTGATTACGATTCCCGAAGGCAAATTCCAACTCGATCGCACTCTCTCACTTACCACCGACAAAGTGACCGTCCGCGGCCAAGGCATGGGCAAGAGCATCCTATCGTTTGGGGGGCAGAAAGAGGGAGGATCGGGTCTGCTGATCAAGGCCAACGACTTCACCATCGAGGACGTAGGGATTGAAGACACGGCGGGGGACGGTCTGACGATCCAGGGAGGCAATGACATTACGGTACGGCGCGTACGCGTGGAGTGGACACGCGGACCCAATTCTTTGAACGGTCCGTACGCAATCTATCCGACGGAATGCAAGAACGTGTTGGTGGAGGATTCTGTAGCCAAAGGTGCGTCTGACGCCGGGTTCTATATCGGCCAGTCGGACTACGTGGTCATGCGACGTAACCGCGCCGAGTATAACGTGGACGGCTACGAGGTCGAAAACTCCCAGCACGTCGATGTTTATGACAACGTTGCCACCCACAACACCGGTGGCCTCGGCGTTTTCAACCTTCCCGACCTGCCCAAACAAGGCGGGAAGTACGTTCGCGTCTTCCGCAATCAGATTCTCGAAAACAACACGGCAAATTTCGCGCCGAAGAGCCTGGGCGCCATCTATCATCTGCCCGCTGGAACAGGCATGTATGTGATGGCTATCAACAACGTGGAGGTTTTCGAGAACACGATTCGCGACAACAACACCACCAACGTCTATGTGATCGAATACAACCCTAGCTTGGGCGAGATCAAGGACGCCCGTTACCGCCCGTTCACCGATCATGTCTATCTGCACGACAACGAGATCTCCGGCGGCGGCAAGTCTCCGGATAACCGTCTGGATGACGTGAAAACTCTGAGCACGGCGTTGGGCGGAGCGTTACCCGACGTTCTCTACGATGGCGTCGTCGATCCCAAGATTCACGCGACAGCCAAAGAGCCGAATCCTGCGCAGATCTGCATCAACAACAATGGCTCATTCACGTTTCTGAACTTCGATGCCGCCAACGGCTTCCATCATCCCATCAACAACGTCGCACCTTACAAGTGCTCCTTGCCGGCCTTGGAAGCCGTGGTCATTCCCCAGATTCCGGCAGTATCATCGGCCGCACCAAGCGGCGCCCAGTAGGCGGAGCAGTTGAAGGTGTCGAGGACAATAGTTTACTCCGTGTTGGTGCTCGTCATGGTGCTTCTCGCCGCCTGTACTAGCAAACCCGCGCCAGTCCGGTCTTTCTTGGACGAGCCGTTTCCCGAGAGGCTATCCGCTTGGCATCTGTTTCTCGGCCGCGCGGGGATCTCGCACCCCAACCAGCGTGTGCTGCCGTATGACCTCAACACGCCGCTGTTTTCCGACTACGCGTCCAAATATCGATTTGTATGGATGCCGCCGGGAACTGCCGCTCGTTATCGCGACGATGGCGTCTTCTATTTTCCCGTCGGCACGATCCTGGTCAAGAGTTTTGCTTTTCCTTCCGATCGCGGAAGTGGGAAAGAGAAGCTCGTAGAGACGCGCCTTCTGGTTCACACAAAGAAAGGGTGGATTGGGTTGCCCTACATCTGGAACGAAACCCAGAGTGAAGCCCGGCTCGATTTGGCCCCCGATCCGGTTGCGGTCCGCTATGTCGACGCTTCAGGACACCAGCATGACTTCGACTACTTTATTCCCAATGCCAACGAATGCAAGCAATGTCATGAGACCTCACGGGTAATGCTACCTATCGGGCCCAAAGCGCGAAATCTGAACAAGGATTACGCCTATCCTGATGGTGTTTCCAACCAGCTTGTGCGCTGGACGAAAGAAGGGTATCTCGAGGGCACGCCGTCGCCCGAGGCCGCTCCTCGGGCCGCGCGGTGGGACGCTCCCGACAGCGGAACGGTTGGCGAGAGAGCACGCGCGTACCTCGACAACAACTGTGCGCACTGCCACCAACCAGGAGCTACCGCCGGGTACACCGGCTTCGATCTGCGGCTCACGACAACCTCGCCGTCGGCGTTGGGAATGTGTCGCAGCCCCAACTCGGCGGGTAGAGTTGGCAATCTGGTGTACGATCTGGTGCCCGGAAAGCCGGAGGAATCGATCATCATCGCCCGGATGGAATCGACGCGTCCCAAGGAGATGATGCCCCAGATCGGACGCAGCGTTGTCCACGAGGAAGGACTGGCTGTGGTGCGTGATTGGATCCGGTCCCTCCCCTCTGAAGGCATGCCATGCGCGGCTCGAGCATCCCAGGAATAAGACCGACGGAGCTGAACAGCATCTAAAGCGCCTTAGTCCCCTAACACTGGGCAAACCCCGCGCGCACCTCCGTGATCTAACTTGATGCGCCACTTCCAACCACTCCGGGCCGGAGAACCGTCCCGAGTACAGGAGGAAGTATGAGAAAGTTATCTCTTCTAGCAGCCGTCCTGCTGCTTTCATCGGCCTGGGTGCTAGCGCAGAACAGTACACCGCCTGCGCCGGATACGCAGAACCCAAGCAGCACATCTCCGTCGGCTCAGCAGCCGGCGCAACAGCCTGACACCTCGCAGACCGCGAGCGGCGACCACGCTGGGCAGTCCGTAGAAGGCTGCATCGGTGGTAGCGCTGGCAACTTCACGCTCACGGATGCCTCTGGCAAGACCTACCAGCTCGCCGGCGATACTAGCAAACTCGGCGATCACGTGGGCCATGAGGTCCGCGTCACGGGTGACGAAGCAGCCGCTTCCGGCTCCGCGGCCGCGGCGGGCGGCCCAACGACCCTTACGGTGAAGAAGGTCAAGATGATCTCTTCTTCCTGCCCGAATAAATAGCTGAGCACGTAAGGTGGTTGCAGCCATCGTTGTCCCCCGGGCGGCGGAAAAAGCTCGGGGGGCAATGAGCTCGCGGTAAAGGGTTTCTCTTCAAACCATCCTGAACGGTATTCCCCGTCTTGGTTGGGCGGCCTGGGCTTACTCAGCTGTTCGTGGCCTGTCCGTGGCCTGTCCGTAGCCTGTTGAAACTCTCTGATAGTGTCCCCTAGCGAACTCATTAGAAGTGTCCCCTTAGACTGAGGACTCCAGCCAGGAGGACTCGTTGAAGAGGACAGGGATGAGCAGTGGCGAGCTGGAGCGAGTGGAGGTGATGGGACGGGT
>DATDGP010000263.1:0-10445 GCA_036522035.1 Terriglobales bacterium | reverse complement strand
TTTAGAATCAGCAATATAAACCTGTGGAAAACCTCCCCAAAGCTGGAATGTCCTTTAGAATCAACAAAACGGTGTTGTACATTACGCTTAATTAGCACATCCGATCTGCGTGCCGAAGGTCCGATCTAAGCTGTTGATGGTGAAGGAGATATTCCTCACCTTCCGGCCGGCGATTCGAGGCTGTGCACATAAGTAAGTGTGATTCCGCGACCCGTTTGGTCAAGCGACGGTCAACTGACTCGGCGGGTTTTCAGGCGGCACGAACTCGTCCACTGAGCAGCCGGAAGGGCCGTCTGATTTGTCTCAGAATTTGTAGCCGATCTTGCGCAAGAAGGTCTTCCGCACCTGGATATCGGCGTCGGTCTCGATACCCTTCGTCTTGACACCATCGATCACACCCAGGATTCCGCGGCCCTGTTCGGTTTCAGCCACGATCACTTCCACCGGGTTGGCAGTGGCGCAGAAGATCCGGCAGACCTCCGGCACATTTTTGATGGTATTGAGAATGTTGATGGGGAATCCGCCTTCGAGAAAGATCAGGAACGCGTGCCCAGTGCTCAAGGCCAGAGCGTTCTTCTGGGCGAGTGAGATCAGCCGGGGTTCGTTGCCCGCGTGACGCACCAGCGCGGGTCCGGATGATTCGCAGAAAGCGATACCGAACTTCATGCCCGGAACGGTCTGCACGATGGCCTCGTAGAGGTCTTCCACCGTCTTGATGAAGTGCGACTGCCCGAGTATAAAATTGAGGTCAGCCGGTTTATCGATCCTGACAATGTGAAAGTCCATGGAGGTCCTTGAGCCGACCCATGATTCTAGCGCGAGCGTCGCGCATGCGCCAGGGGACGAGGCTTAGCCTTACGGGCCGTGCAAAATCTCGAAGGCGGTTGGGCCTTCGCTCCGGATGCGCAGGGCGTTCCGAGAAGCCCGGAGAGCGCCTGCGATTGCCTCGACCAGGCGATGTTGCTAGACTGGCCTTGATGGCGGTGATCCCTTCCCAGGGCGGGCCGCTCAGACCCGGAGGTCACACAATGTCACATGATGTCGAATCAACCGCTTCGGACTTCGCTTCTTCACCGGGCCGTCTTTACGTGGTGGGCACGCCGATCGGGAACCTTGAAGACGTCACCTTGCGTGCGATTCGCGTCCTGCGGGAGGTTGACGCCATCGCGTGTGAGGACACGCGGCGTACCGGCCAGTTGCTGGACCACTTCGGCATCACGACGCCGATGGTCAGCTACCACAACCACAATGAGCTGACCCGCGCCGCCGAGCTGATCGTTCGGATGGAGGATGGTGAGAACTTCGCTCTGGTGTCGGATGCCGGCATGCCGCTGATCTCCGATCCCGGCCACCGCCTGGTGAAGCTTGCCATACGGCACAACATTCCCGTGATCCCGGTGCCTGGGCCGTCGGCGCTGATCACAACTCTGGCTGCTGCCGGCCTGCCGGTGGACCAGTTCCGTTTCGTGGGTTTCCTGCCCAGCAAACGGCTGGCCCGCCAGCGTTCTCTTCAGAGGTTGAGAGATGAGGGCGCCCTGGTCTTCTATGAGGCGCCCCACCGCGTGGTTGAATCGCTGGAGGATGTTCTCAAGATCCTGGGCGACCGGCCGCTGGTGCTGGCCCGTGAGTTGACCAAGCTGCACGAGGAGTTCTTGCGGGGTCCCGTTTCGGAGGTGCTCATCCGTCTGAAGCGGCGGCCGGTTAAAGGCGAAGTCACCGTGCTTCTCGGCGCCCCGGGTGAGCATCACCCGTCCGAGCTGCAGGCGCGCTCGATTCAAGAGGAGCTCGACCAGGCGATGGCGGAGCAGGGAATCGACGAACGGGCGGCGCTGAAAACGATCGCCAAGGCTCGCGGGATCTCCAAGAGCGAAGCCTATCGCCAGTGGCAGAGTGAAAAAGGCGGACCCGGGATATGAGAGGACAACGCAGGAAGGTCTGGTCAGAGAGGTTGCAAGGCCGCTTCCGCAGGGACGGCCGCCTCCATGGGAATGTCCGCGCTGGCCTGAGAGCGGGCAAAGAACTCATCCACCCGTTCCAGTACCTGCGCCGGGCTGTCGGTGCTCTGCACGCTGCGGCGCAGTTCGGCGCCATTGCGCACTCCGTGCGTGAACCAGCTCGCGAACTGCTTCATCTTGCCGATCGAGCCGGGGATCTCCTCAGCCACCAGCATTGAATAGTATTCATTGATCAGTTGGTACCGGTCAGCCTCGGTGGGCTCGCGGTACGCGCCGCTCGAGAAGTATTCTTGCATCTGGCGAAAGATCCAGGGATTGGTAGGCGCGGCCCGCCCGATCATCACGGCATCGCACTGGGTGGCGGCAAACAGCGCCTTGGCGTCGCCGGGCGTCATCACGTCACCGTTGCCGATCACAGGAATCCTGACCGCCTGCTTCACCTCAGCAATCACGTCCCATCGCGCCCGTCCGCTGAAGCCCTGAAGGCGCGTACGGCCGTGGATGGCCACCGCCTCCACGCCGCAGTCTTCCGCCAGTCGCGCCACGGGCAGGGCCACGATTTCGTCGTCGCTCCAGCCGATGCGGATCTTGATGGTGAATGGCATCTTCACTGCTGCCCGAATCTTGCTCAGGATCACCTCCAGTTGCCGCAGGTCGCGCAGCAGGCCGGAGCCGCCGCACTTCACGACTTTCTTCGCCGGGCAGCCCAGGTTCAGGTCGAGCAGGTCGAACCCCAGGTCCTCGATCATGACGGCGGCTTCCGCCAGATGGTCTGCGTCCGCCCCAAAGATCTGCGCCGTGATAGGCCGCTCTTCCTCGGTGTAGTAGAGAAAGCGCTTGGACTTGAGATTCTGGCGCAGCATGCCCTCGCTCGACACAAACTCGGTCATGATCAGCCCGCAACCGCCCAGGCGCTTGATGAAGCGGCGAAAGACGGTGTCCGTGATCCCGGCCATGGGCGCGAGAATCTGCGCCGGCCGGATCGATACCTCCCGAATTTGCAGTCCGTCGAAAATCATGGGAGTCGAGCCAAGAGCGTTAACCTGAGGCCTTCCGCCGGACGAACCTCAAATCTGCACGTATTCTATATTCGAAGTCGGCTCAGGAATCGCGGTGCCCGCCTCCCGCAAGCTTCCCAGGTGCAAAGGGATCGCTTCACGGATCAGCTTCAGCGCTTCCTGGCGCGTCTCCGCCACAACCGCGCAGCCCGGTAGGTCCGGGACATAAGCCCCGTAGCTGTTAGCTCCGCGTTCGAGGATCACTAGATAAGTTAAGACATCCCGATACTTCACTCCCGCCACTCATTAGCCACTGAGGTTCCGCGCCCTGACAATCGCCCTTCTACCATCCTCTCGTCTGTAGCAGCTCCTCGGGCTTGAGTTTCGAGACATCCAGTCCGCGCATGGCCTCGCCCAGTTCTTCCGAGCATTCCGCCACCACCGCGGGCTCGTTGTAATGCGTGGTGGCCCGCACGATGGCCTTGGCGCGCTGAGCCGGGTCTTCGGACTTGAATATTCCCGAGCCGACGAAGACCGCCTCCGCCCCCAACTGCATGACCAGGGACGCGTCCGCCGGCGTGGCGATGCCGCCGGCCGAGAAATTGGGCACCGGCAGCTTGCCATTCCTGGCCACCCACTGAACGAGTTCATAAGGCGCGCCCAGATCCTTGGCCTTGGCCATCAATTCTTCCTCGCGCAGAATGGTCAGCTCGCGGATCTCGCCGGTGATGGCCCGCATGTGGCGCACCGCCTCCACGATGTTGCCGGAGCCGGCCTCGCCCTTGGTGCGGATCATGGCCGCGCCTTCTCCGATGCGGCGCAGCGCCTCGCCCAGGTTGCGCGCTCCGCAGACGAAGGGGGCCTTGAAGCGCCACTTGTCGATGTGGTGAGCCTCGTCCGCCGGCGTCAGCACTTCGCTCTCGTCGACATAATCCACCCCGAGAACCTCCAGCACTTGCGCCTCGGCAAAATGTCCGATGCGCGCCTTGGCCATCACGGGGATCGAAACGGAGGCCATGATCTCCTTGATCACCTTGGCGGAGGCCATGCGCGCTACGCCGCCTTCCTTGCGAATGTCGGCCGGGACACGCTCCAGCGCCATCACGGCCGTGGCCCCGGCATCCTCCGCGATCTTGGCCTGGGCGGCCGTGGTCACATCCATGATGACCCCGCCTTTGAGCATCTCAGCCAGCCCGACCTTCAACTTCATCTGATCATCGTATTGCCACATGAGCGAACCTCCTGGCTCCAAGCACCTGAAGCCTGCTCCATTGCTCCGGTTTACTTGCCAAGGTGTGACGAGGTTCAACCTTGCTGCCGGACAGCCTCACAATCCACGAAGACCCCTGGCGGTTACTTCCTCAAGCGACTTGCAGAACCGGAGCCACTATCTCCAATTTAAGGTCCCTGGGGAGGCATAGTAAAGGGCGAATAATTCCACGGATGCAATGTGCCGGAGAGAGCGGATGGAGCGATTGGTGCAGGCGTGCAGCGAAGGGCCTGACGCGTTCTCTCGGCAGGTGGCGATTGTGCACGAGCAGTTCGCCAAAGTGTATCGGCCGAACCAGGATCCGCTGAGGACGATTGACGTTTTCGGAGGCGGCCAGGACCTGGGCGGCGTCACAACAGGCCTCGGAGCTTGGGGGGCGGCGTGATCGTTGCCTACAGTAAGAGCGTTGTGTTAGAGTAGGGCTAGGAGGGATATTTGCAGCGGCAGGCTCGGATCACGAACAAAGGGCGGATCGCGTTGCACAACGACATTCGATAACCCGCTGGGTTTAGTCGATGCGACACGTTGCCGTTCGAGAGGGACTGCTCTGGGACGGGAACCTCGGCCTCGGTCAGACAGCCCGATTATCGGCTTGGGAGGGCGGCGCTCCGCTTGCATCCCGATCGCAAAGCGGCGCGAAATGGGCGCAACGGTGCTAAGCTGTCCGGGATGTCAACGAACAAAGCTGAAAAGCTATTTAGAATCAATCGCAAACCCGGGAGACACCGTGGATCAAAGAGGGTCCCGGGAGAAGAGATATCGAAAGCAGGTGATTTGAAAAATTCGAATTATGTACGAACGAACCCAGCATCTTGCAGATAACAAATCACATACCATTTTTGGAATTCCAAAAAACCCAGCATCTTATTGATAATAAATATCTTGAGGCATAAACCCAGCATCTTCTTGATAAAAATATGGGTTAAGCCCTAAATCAGGGCGCTTACCCGCGATTGCGCGCGAGAATTTGGCCAAAAGTGAGCCTTTTTCCCCAAATGCCCTCATCTCTCTCCTGCACCTCGCCCACGCTGTATCGGCACGGCCCGAGTATAATCTTAGCGAGCGGGGCAGGACGGCCCGCGGCTCCGCGTTGTTGCTTCCGCGGCTGAGTCTGGCAGATCAAGAACTGATTTACTTATGGCCACCGAACCGTTTACGACTGATCCCAAATTGCAATTGCTCGATCGAGCCGCGGTTGCGCTGATCGTGGTTGACCTGCAGTTTCGGTTGCTTTCCCAGATGTATGAGCCGGAGCGGGTGGTGACCAACAGCGGCCTGCTCCTGCGGCTGGCGGAGGTTCTGAACCTGCCGGTGATCCTCACCACTCAGTACGCCGACGGGCTCGGCGGCCTCCACCCCGAGATCCTGCGACGGGCCGACGGCGCGAAGTCTTTCGATAAAGTCAGCTTCGGCTGTTTCGAGGATACCGATTTCGTGCGGCACCTCCAGACCCAGGCTCCGCACTCAAACACGCTGCTGCTGGCGGGCCTGGAGAGTCACATCTGTGTGATGCAGACTGCGCTTGGCGCCATAGCGGCGGGCTACCTGGTGCATGTGGCGGCAGACGCCGTCTCTTCCCGGACGCTCGCCAACTGGCAACTGGGTCTTGAGCGCATGCAGCGAGCCGGGGCTACGATCACCTCCACCGAAGCTGCCATCTACGAACTGCTCCGCCGCGCCGGAACGCCCGAATTCAAGGCGCTGCTGCCCTTCTTGAAGTAGCTCCCGTTTTCCACCAACCTCTCGTTCCGGAACGGAGAGGTAAGAGGCGGTGTCTAAACACTCGACCGAACTCAGATGGCCGGGCCACTTGGGGTCGGAAAGGCACCGGTAGGGACGCAGGACTCTGGTATTCTACTATCAATGAATCGAAACCTCCGTTCAGCAGGCCGGCTCGTGGTTTGGCTGGCAACTAGCGCCATCGGCGCGGCTTCTGTTCCGGGTGCGCTGGCTCAAGAGAGGCCCGCCATTGTCACGCTGGTTCCGACCCCGGAATGGCAAATGATCGGTTCCCGGACGACGGATTCCGCGGCACTCACAGCTTGGGGCGGGGACCCGGCCATCGAGAGCGAATATGGGGTGACGGCGTTTGCGGCGCGAACCTAC
This sequence comes from Terriglobales bacterium, assembly GCA_036522035.1. Taxonomy (GTDB): domain Bacteria; phylum Acidobacteriota; class Terriglobia; order Terriglobales; family Acidobacteriaceae; genus Angelobacter. The sequence goes on along the minus strand of DATDGP010000263.1, from coordinate 4,116 downwards.
CGGTTCGACAATCATGCCGCGGACGTACTGTTGGAGCAAGCTCCGGATCCCTCGGCCGCTTACGGACTCTGGACTTTCTATCGCAGCGAAGGCATGACTCCGGTGGCCGGGATGCCCCTCACCTTGGCCGGCGACGGCAAGGCGCTGCTGGTCCGAGGTGCAGCCTTCATTCGTGTCTCGCGCGCGGACAGGGGCGCTCTGCCTGACGCCGACTACCGCATCCTGCTCAAGACGGTTGGAGGTTCTCTGCCGTCGCCGCGCGCGCTCGGACAGTTGCCGCCGGCTCTGCCATCGCTTGGACTCGTGCCGGGCTCTGAGAAGTATGTCCTTGGTCCGGTGGCGGCGGCTCACGTGCTGCCCTCTTTTCCGGCGGACCTGTATGGATTCGAGCAGGGTGCCGAGGTGCAGGCAGCCCAATACATCACGGGACCGGCCGGCAAGGTGACACTGGCGGCCATCAACTATCCCACGCCTCAGATTGCGCGCGACGCCTTCGATTCGATTGCGAGCGCGCTCAGTCACAAAGCAACCGGTGATTCCTCGGCCTTTGACTGCCGTCGTCAGGACACTTACGTGCTTGTCGTGATGAACGCTTCCTCTCGCGCCGTAGGCGATCGATTTTTGGATCAGTTCAAGGTGGCAAAGCAGATCAGCCAAGATCAGAATCCCGGACCGAGCGAGCGTTCCGAGGTGGTGCAACTCGTTCAGCTCTTGTTGGCCAACGGCGTTTTGATCATAGGGCTGGTGATTTTGTCGCTGGCGGGAGGAATTCTGGTGTTTGCGGCCAAACGATTGGCAAGAAAATGGTTCGCAGATTCTCTGTTTGTCGAAGGGCGTCAGGGCGGACTGATCATGCTCAACTTGAGATGATGTAAGATATTGAATAAAAATCACTTAACATAGCTCGAGTCGCTTGATTGCACTGTTTTGGTGCAGATTTAAAGAATCCTTCAGTTCATCACCTGTAGTCGGAGTAATACGATGAATATAAATGACTTACGTCGAGCAAAATAATTCCAAAATTTCCTTGACACGTCCTGTCCCTTCACAATATGCTCGGTTCGAGTTTAGGGGGCGGGGCGCGTCCGTCACTCTAATCTCCTCTCAAATGCTCACCCGCGGTCTGGCGGATTCGCTAGACTCAGCGGGTGAGCATTTTCATTCCGGCCGGCGTAGCTCAGTCGGTAGAGCAACGGTTTCGTAAACCGTAGGTCGGCAGTTCGATTCTGCCCGCCGGCTCCATCCTTTCAATCACTTACCGTCATCGCCCGAAACCGCGAATTTGTTAGTGGCTCTTCTAGTGGCTCTTTGGGCGGAGTGTTGTGCCAGGCATTCGACCGCATCGTCGAGGTATTCAGGCGAGAGATGCATATAGCGCGAGGTCACCATGATCGAAGAATGACCCATGAGTTCAGCGATTTTTTTGACGTGCACATCGGCCATCGCGAGCCGTCTTCCGAAGGTGTGCCGCAAATCGTGCCACGTGAAATCCGTGATCTTCGCTTTGGCGCAAAGCTCCGCGAACCATTTGTCGGGCTCACCTGAAAACACCAGAGCTCGCGAGATAGCGCGCGGCAACGTCGCGAACACGTGCCGCAGCACGCTGTTCATCGGGATCGCGCGCGCCTTGCCGGTCTTGCTTCGCGGTAGTCGGATGACGCCTACTCGAAGATTCACGTGCTCCCACTTCAGCCCCCCGTCTGGAACTTGCGCCGTCTTATATTGCTCACTCCGCCGCAAGCCGCTGTGAAGGGCGACCAGAATTTCGGCTTCACGGTGGGGCGCTTCTTCATGCACGACTTTCATGAGAGCCGCTTCTTCATCGTCCGAAAGAAAACGGACTCAGCAATTTTCTTCCCTGCGCTTCTTGAAGACTCGCGCAGGGTTCATCTGCACCTTTCCCACCTGAATGCCGTACTCGAAGACGCCAGATATTGTTGATCGATGGCGGTTGAACGTCGCCGGTTTCCACTCGCGCTCTTCGGCCAACTCGTTAAGCACGCTCTCTAGGCGCCCGGCGGTCAATTCCGAGATTGGGACGTTGTTCAAACACTCGAGCGCCTGGAGATGGTCTTCAGCGTCGCGCCAGGATCGCTTGCGCCCTTTCGCAAGCTTGAGATAAGCCTTCGCAATTTCACCAAATAGAACCGGGTGGACCTTCCCCATCCGTTCGGGGAAGAACTTGCCTTCGGCTCTTTCGGTGTGGCGCTTTTCGAGCGCGCGCTTGGCAAACTCCAGGAATGGACCCACGTGTTCGCGATGTCGTCGGCCAAGCTGGTCGCGGTAGTTGATCCAGTACTCACCATCGCGCACAAAAATGCCCCGCGGTAGTTTCCTTGGCTTGTTCACGATTTTCGCTCCGATTTGATTCTTCTTCACGCTGTTGCTTTCGCTTGGCGCGCCACTGGCGCACCTGTTCTTTGTGAATCGCCCGCCATTCGTCGGTCTTCCGATGGTCATCCCACTTTGCCAATTGACAGACACTCGAGCAGTGCCGCTTCTTTTCAACCCTTGCTGCGAACCAACGCTGGCATTTCACGCACTGTCGCAGCCGCTTGAGCAGTCCGGCTTTTGCAATTTCAGACAACAGCGACAAGTAGGTTCCAAGCGGCGTTGCTGCGTTGATGTAGGTCATAGGCACGCCGCGCGGTGTCACCTGTGTGTCGCCAAAATCCGATTGCCTCGCGAAATCAGGGACTTGCAGCAACCGCCTCCCGGCCGTCTGCGTCGTGTAAGCTGGGCTCATGATCTCGTTTCTCCTGGCCTTTCTTTCTTGGTTCGGAGCCTTCTTCCGCTCGCGACATGACCTCGCATTTGAGCTCGTCGCCCTGCGACACCAGGTCAGCGTCCTCAAGCGTAAGAAACCCCGACCGCAGTTGAGTCCATGGGAGCGCCTGTTCTGGCTGGGCCTCCGGTGTTGGTGGTCAAGATGGGCGAGTGTGTTGGTGATCGTGAAGCCGGAGACTGTTGTCGGCTGGTATCACGCCGGGTTCCGCAGATACTGGCGCTTCCTTTCTCGCCGTCGTCGTCCCGGCCGACCCAGAATCACCCCCGAGCTTCGCAAACTCATCCGATCCATGGCCGCGGAGAATCCGACCTGGGGCGCTCCCCGGATCCACGGCGAGCTCTTGAAGTTGGGATTCGAAATCTCCGAGTCCACCGTCTCCCGCTACCTGCTGCAAGGGACCTCGCCTCGAGACTCCGGCCAGCGCTGGCTCACTTTTCTCAAGAACCATCGTGAGGCCATCGCCGCCCTGGATTTCTTCACGGTGCCCACGGCGACCTTCCGGGTCCTTTACGCCTTCTTCGTAATCGGTCACGGCCGTCGCCATATCCTGCATTTCAACGTCACCGAACACCCCACTGGGGCCTGGATCGTGCAGCAACTGCGCGAGGCCTTCCCGGAAGATCGCGCACCCCAGTATCTGATCCTCGACCGTGACTGCAAGTTCCAGGGAGAGGTGGCGACGATGTTGGAAGACCTCGGCAGCGAGCTGATCCGAACGGCTTACCGGAGTCCCTGGCAGAACGGTGTGGCCGAGCGCTGGGTGGGCAGCTGTCGCCGAGAACTGCTGGACCACGTGATCGTCCTGAACGAATCCCATCTGCGTCGGCTGGTTTGCAATTACCTCGAGTATTACCACCAGGATCGGGTTCACGACGCCTTGGGAAAGGATACGCCGGAGAGCCGACCGGTCGAGCATAAGCCGAAGGCCAACGCGACGGTGATTTCGCTGCCACGGCTGGGCGGTTTGCACCATCGCTACGCGTGGCGCGTAGCGGCATAAGCGACCTGGGAGGCTGAATGCTGGAACGACGAACGAGCTTTGGGCAATGCCTTACCGAGTCGTTCACAGCGGTGCTGCAGCTACGGTCTCTCCGACTTATCCAGGCACGAGCCGCAATCCGAAGCTGCCGCGCCCTGAACCCAACGAATCCACACTCGGTCCGCTGTTAAGTAACGTCTTGAGCGTGCCGATCTGGTTCTGACTACCCACACGACCGATTCCTGCAGGATCTGCGGGAACGGCTGGGGAAATTTGGACTGGAACTCCATCCCGACAAGACGCGCCGGATCGAGTTCGGGCGGTTTGCCGACACGAACCGGAAAGGGAG